>JACZSI010000015.1 GCA_022574265.1 Chloroflexota bacterium
CCGATCGCCCGCTGTGGGAGCGCGCCTCCATCGAGCTGCTGGGCGAGCTGCTGGGCGCGAGCGAGCAGCCGGCGGACGACGACGGCGCCACGCCCGCCCGGCTCGACACCACGCGAGGCCCCATCGACTGCCTGCTGCACCGAGCTCCCGGCGGCGGCGAGACGGCGGTGCTGTGGGCGCCCGGTGCGCGCGGCGGCTTCGGCGGCCCCGCCGACGGTCTGTACGCCGACCTGGCGCGGGAGCTCGCGGGCCGGGGGATCGCCTCGCTGCGGCTCGACTACCGCCACGCGGCCAACCTCGACGAGTCGACGCTCGACGTCCTCGCCGGGATCTGGTACCTGGCCGGCATCGGCCGCACGCGCACCGCGCTCGTGGGCCACTCCTTCGGCGGCGGCGTGGTCATCTCCGCCGCGCGCTACTCCTCGCACGTGCGGGCCGTCGTGGCGCTCGCGAGCCAGACGCTGGGCGCCGAGGACGTCGTGCTGCTGCGGCCGCGCCCGCTGCTCGTCGTCCACGGGGAAGCGGACGCCGTGCTCCCCGTCGCCAACGCCGAGCTCATCCACGGCTGGGCCTCGGAGCCCAAGCGCCTCGTGACCTACGCCGGCGCCGGCCACGGCCTGCGCGAGTGCCGCGCCGAGCTCCGCGAGCTGCTCCTCGACTGGCTCACGGAGAGCCTGGAAGAGCCGGCGGCGGGCTAGCCAGGCTCGCAATCATCGAGCAGCTCGACTCGACCACGGTCCTCTATCCGGGGCAGTCGGCGGCGGTCGACAAGCACCTGAATGCATCTCACACCAGCTACTGGACTCCGTAGACGTGCCAAATCGCCTGGGTGGCGATTGTGGTCGCAGAGTTCGTCGCCACCCTTCCAGCGAGTCGACTCAACCAGCTGGCAACCTTCGGTCCGACCCCACCGTCAACAGGTGCTTCGGAGTCCTCGTCTATCGCTTCCCGGAGTTCCCTGAGCAACTCATCAGGCACCCGTGCATCACTCAGGGCTTCCATCAAGGAATCCAGGTCCCCTGGCTCCACACGTTCCTGCACACTTTGGGTGACAGTTTCCCCAGTTGCAACGACGTTTCGGTCGCCGTAGATATTGTTGATGACCTGCAGGCGCACTTCGTCTGTTGGCAACGATCTCAGGGCGTCCTGTGAGTCTTCAACCTTCGGAAATCGCTCCTTCAGTTCCAGCAAGAATCTGAGGAGCCGATTCCGCACGGAATCGAGCACCAGCGCAAGCTTAGCTTTCGGCAGCGCCTTCCAGGCGCGATACATGTTCATGCCCTCGTAAACGCTTGTCGCCACAGCGGCGATGGCGTCGGCTGGCCATTGCTCCACATACTGCTCGGTCGCCCGGTACATGTCTTGTAGCTCGCTGACTCCCGAACGAAGCTCGACGCGTCGGAGGTACTCGTGCCATTCACTCGGAACGCTCGATAGCGCGATGGGCAGGCTGGTGGCCTTCATCGTTGGGCCGATAAAGCTCCCCAAGTTGGTCGCTGAGAACTCCCGGTAGTCCGGAAGTGCGTCTTCACGGCCATAACCATCAAGTTCGGCCTTCGCCCAGGCAGCCAACTCTGGACTCCTCAGCTCAGACGCCAGGATGCTGGCCTTCCTTAGGATCTGAGCTAGATCCGAAGAAGAGTCCACCGTCTCATCAATGAGGCTCCCTATGAGAGTCACAACCCCGCCCCCAGAACACCCGCGTGATTGAAAGAAAAGCAGCTTCCTGAGCATACGCCAGGGGGCCGTCGTCCGTCTTGAAGGCGGAGACTTCGGAGCGTCGAGCCTCCCGCCACCCACCCCTACCGCCATTGCCCCCATTTCCCTATCGTAAGTAGATGGCAAGACCATCGCTCCCCGACCCCCGCCCCGGCCTCCGCTGCGGGCGCCCCACCTGCCCCTGCCGCCTGCCCGGCGCCGCCGTCCACTGCCCCGCCTGCGGCGGCCCCAAGCCGTCGCTCGCCGTGGCCTGGCACGACCGCGCGTGGACCCTCGCATGCGCCAACGGCTGCGGCAGCGAGACCATCGCCGCCGCCCTCCGCGGGCTCGGGCTCTGGCCCGCCACGTCCCGCCCCGCGGACGTCCCCGCCCCCCTCGGCACGCGCCGCCTCGACGCCATCACGCCCAAGCCCCTCACCTGGCTCTGGCCAGGCTTCGTCCCCAACGACGCCCTCACCCTGCTCATCGGCGCCCCCGGCGTGGGCACCTCGTGGCTCGCCCTCGACCTCGCCGCCCGCGTCACCACCGGCGGCCAAGCGCCCGACGGCAACGGCCGGTTCCCCCAGGGCCCCGTCCTCGTCGTCACGCCTGACAGCCCGGCGTCCTCCCTCCTGCCGCGCCTCGACGCCCAGGGCGCCGACCCCGCGCAGGTCTACGTCGTCGACTCCCTGCGTCACCCCGGCGGCACCGAGGCCGCTCCTCGCGTGCAGCGCGACGCCTCCCACCTCCAGTCGGTGCTCGCCGACACGGACGCCCGCCTCCTGATCGTCGACCCCATCGACGCCTTCGCCCACGGACCCCTCGCCCAGCGCCGCCTGCTCACCGCCCTAGCCGGCATCGCGGTACGGACATCCACCGCCGTCCTCGCCGTCGCCCACCAGCCGCACCGCGACCTGGCAAAGGCCCTCGCTCGCGCCCATGCGATGCCGACCATGGCCCGCTCCGTGCTCCTCGTGGGCGAGCACCCCCGCGACGACCGCTACCGCTTCGTCGTCACCACCAAGACCGTCGCCGACCGCCCGGGCGACGGCCTGCTGTTCAGGATCCGCTCACGCTCCGGAAACCGGCCGCTCCCTCGCCTGATCTGGGACGAGGCCACCTGGGCCCCCGACCTTCTCGAATCGCCGTGGCGGCCCGTCAGCCGCGAGGAGTTCCTCCACGAAGCGTCGGGCCTCCTCCAGCGCATGCTGGGCGATGGACCTCGGCCCGCCCGCGAGGTCAAGCAGGCCGCCACCGAAGCAGGCATCGCCAACCTCGCCCTCTACGAAGCCCGCGGCGAGCTCGGCGTCCTCGCCGAACGCGTGAACGACACCGGCCCCGGCTCGCGCGGCCGTGGCACCTGGTTCTGGTACCTCCGGCACCGAGGCTTCGACTGGGGATCCGAGCAGCTCGCCCAGCTTCCGTCCGTCACCCTGAGCGAAGACAAGGGCGTCGACTGGGAGCCATCTGTCACCCTGAGCGAAGCGAAGGGTCTCGTCCCGGTCCCTGGCGCCCCATCCTTCCCCCCTCGCGCTGGCGAGAGCCTGCCCTGAGCCTGTCGAAGGGGAGAGGGTTGGGGTGAGGGTCGTGCCCCCGCTCCGGAAGCGACGGAATGAATAAATACGCGGAACCCAGATTCTTGAACAGCCAGGCCACCGCCTGGTCGATCAAGAATCGAGCCCCGTCTCGTTTGGCGCCCGACGGCGGCCTAGCCGACCGCGGCGGCCGCCTTCGCGCCGGCGCCGATGTGCTGCGCGTAGAACGCCCAGACCTTCTCCCAAGCATCCGCCGCCGCCTCGGGCCGGTGCGACTTCGCCTCCCACCGGAAGAACGCGTGGCCCGCCCCGTCGTAGCGATGGAACTCGTAGTCCTTGCCGTGCTTCTTGAGCTCCGCCTCGATCTTGTCGACCTGCTCCGGGTCGGGGTTCGCATCGTCGTTGCCGAAGAAGCCGAGGATCGGGCAGTTGACGTCCGGCAGCATCTCGAAGATCGGCACGGGCTGGTTCGCGTTGATCCGCTCCGGCGCCGGGATCACGTTGCCGCCCCAGCAGTCCACCGCCGCGTCAAGCGACGGTATCTTCGCGGCCACCATCAGCGTGACGCGCCCGCCCGAGCAGAAGCCGATCACGCCGACCTTGCCGGTGCTCGCGGAGGAGCGCAGGAAGTCGAGCGCCCCCTCGACGTCGCCGACCACGAGCGCATCGACCTGCCCGCCCGACTCCCGGATGCGCTCGGAGTTCTCCTCCGGCGTTCCCGGTCCCATGCGGTGGTGGAGGTTGGGACAGATGGCGGCGTAGCCATGATGGGCAAACCGGCGCGTGATCTCCTTGCTCCACTCGTCCCAGCCCGGCATGTGGTGGACCACGATGACCCCGGGGAACGGCCCGTCCCCCATCGGCCGCGCCGAGTAGGCGTCGATCAGGTCGCCGTTCGCCCCCTTGATCTGGATCGTCTCAGCCGTCATGCCGTCGGATGCCATGTTCCCCCTCCACGAGTACGAGCGCTTCGCGCGCATCATACCCGCTCGGCCCGGCGCGGCAACGGGAGGAGGCCCTAGATGGCACCGCCTGCGATCTGCTCGATGAGTACTCACCCGATGACCGCCGGATGTCTGGGCAGCATGGTGGGTCCAGTCCACCGGGGTTGTGCTTGATGTGCCCCCACCTCCACTAGGCCGGCCACCCCGACGGCACCACGCTCGCCACCGGCTCGTGGCCAGGGGGAGCCCTTTTTCGATAGGTTAGAATCTGGTACTGTCTGGGGGTGGGTTCCGGGTCGGCTCCGGCCGACGGAATCCGCCTTCCCAGGGCTGCCGGCCAACGGAAGCGCGTCCGGGCACCGCTCGCCGGGCGGGGCCGTGCGTTTCCCCGTGGCCATCGCCCTGTTCAGCGGATCTATCGAGCTCACAGGAGTGACGCAGTAGTGGCAGCGTCGAAAGGGCAACCGGCCGGGCTCTACCGGCCCGAGTTCGAGCACAGCGCCTGTGGCGTCGGCGTCGTGGCGAACATCAAGGGCGTCCGGTCCCACGCGATCATCGACGATGGGCTGGAGGTCCTGGTGAACCTCGCCCACCGTGGGGCGCGCGGCGCCGACGCGGACACGGGCGACGGCGCCGGCATGCTGCTCCAGATGCCCGACGCCTTCCTCCGTGGGAAGGCCGCGGCCCTCGGCTTCGAGCTGCCCGCCAAGGGCGAATACGCCGTGGGCATGACGTTCCTACCGCAGAGCCCCACGGAGCGCGCGACGTGCGAGGCCATCGTCGAGGCGGCCGTCCTGGCCGAGGGCCAGCGCTTCTTGGGCTGGCGCGACGTGCCGGTCGACGCCGCGGGCATCGGGCGCGTCGCCCGCGACTGCCAGCCGGCGATCCGTCAGTTCTTCGTCGGCCAAGGCCCCGCCACGGACGCCCATGCGGCGTTCGAGCGCAAGCTGTTCGTCATCCGCAAGGTGATCGAGCGGGGCGTGCTGGACGCGAACATCGAAGAGGCCGACACCTTCTACGTGTGCAGCCTCTCCTCCAAGGTGCTGGTGCTCAAGGGCCTCTTGTTAGGGACCCAGCTCAAAGGGTTCTTCGAGGACCTGAGCGACCCGGAGCTCGTGAGCTCCTTCGTGCTGGTGCACTCGCGCTTCAGCACGAACACCCTAGGGTCCTGGAAGCTGGCGCACCCGTACCGGTACATCGTCCACAACGGCGAGATCAACACGCTGCGCGGGAACATCAACTGGATGGTCGCCCGCGAGCCCACCATGTCCTCGCCGCTGTTCGGCGACGACATGGCCAAGCTCTTCCCGATCATCTGGCCGGGGCAGAGCGACACGGCGTGCATCGACAACGCCTTCGAGCTCATGATGCACACGGGGCGGCCCATCCACCACGTGATGATGGCCCTGATACCGGAGGCCACCGGCCCCGCCGTCCAGATGTCTCAGGAGAAGCGGGACTTCTACGACTACCACGCCGCGACGATGGAGCCGTGGGACGGGCCCGCCCTCATCGCCTTCACCGACGGCGACCGCGTCGGCGCGGTGCTCGACCGCAACGGCCTGCGGCCGTTCCGCTATCTCGTCACGACCGACGACCGGCTCGTCATGGCCTCCGAGGTCGGCGTGCTGGACATACCGCCGGAGCAGGTCCTGTTCAAGGAGCGCATCTACCCCGGCCGCATGTTCCTGCTGGACCCGGAGCGCGGCGGCATCATCGACGACGCGGCCATCAAGTCGGAGCTGTCGCAGGCCCAGCCCTACGGCGAGTGGCTGCGGGACAACCTGGTGCACCTCGACGCGCTCCCCGACCCCGACCCGAGCCTCAACGGCCACCACGCCATCGGCCCCGGCGACCTGGTCGGCCTCCAGCAGGCCTTCGGCTACACGGCCGAGGAGCTGGGCATGCTGCTCGAGCCGATGGCGGTGAGCGGCGGCGAGGCGATCGGGTCGATGGGCAACGACACGCCGCTGGCGGTGCTCTCGGAGCGTCCGCAGCTGCTGTTCAGCTACTTCAAGCAGCTCTTCGCGCAGGTGAGCAACCCGCCGCTGGACGCCATCCGGGAGGAGCTCGTCACGTCGGTCGCCATGAGCCTCGGGGCGCAGCTCAACCTCTTCGATGAGACCCCGGAGCACGCGCGGCAGCTCAAGCTCGCCGGCCCGATGCTCACCGACCAGGAGCTTGAGAAGATACGGCAGGTCGACCGGCCCGGCATCAAGTCGGCGACGCTCTCGATGCTCTTCGACCCCAACGGCGGCGAGGGCGAGCTGGACCGCGCCCTCGATCGGCTGTGCCGCGAGGCCTCGGAGGCCATCGAGGCCGGGGCGAGCATCCTCATCCTGTCGGACCGCGGCGTGGACGCCACCCACGCCCCCATCCCCTCGCTGCTCGCCACCGCCGGCGTGCACCACCACCTGATCCGGGAGGGGACGCGCACCCGCGTCGGCCTCGTGGTCGAGTCGGGCGAGCCGCGGGAGATCGCGCACCTGGCGCTGCTCATCGGCTACGGCGCGGGAGCGGTCAACCCCTATCTCGTTTTCAAGACCATCGAAAATGAGAAGGCCCAGGGCATCTTCGCGGACTCGGTCGACGCCGAGACGGCGGCGAAGAACTACGTCAAGGCCGCCAACAAGGGACTGCTCAAGATCATCTCCAAGATGGGCATCTCCACGCTCCACAGCTATCGCGGCGCGCAGGTCTTCGAGGCGGTCGGGATCAGCCAGGAGCTCGTCGACCGCCACTTCACGTGGACCGCGTCGCGGGTCGGCGGCATCGGGACGGAGTCCATCGAAGCCGACGTCCTCCGCCGCCACCGCGCGGCCTACGCGGAGCCGGAGCTCGCCGCCCGCCTCGAGCTCGACCCCGGCGGCGCCTACTACTGGCGCCGCGACGGCGAGTACCACATGTGGAACCCGGACACCATCGCCAAGCTCCAGCAGGCCGCGACCGCGAACGACCCCAAGGCATACGACGACTTCGCCCGGCTGGCGAACGAGTACGAGCAGCGCATGTGCACGATCCGCGGGCTGCTGGAGTTCAAGCCCAGCGAGCCGGTCCCCATCGACGAGGTGGAGCCGGCAGCCGTCATCGTCAAGCGCTTCGCCACCGGCGCCATCTCGCTCGGCGCCATCGGCCCCGAGGCCCACGAGAGCCTCGCCGTCGCCATGAACCGCATCGGCGCGCGCTCCAACTCCGGCGAGGGCGGCGAGGACTACCGCCGCTACAAGCCGGACGCCAACGGCGACCGGCGCCACAGCGCGGTCAAGCAGGTGGCCTCGGGCCGGTTCGGCGTCACGCCCAACTACCTGGTCAACGCCTCGGACCTCCAGATCAAGATGGCCCAGGGCTCGAAGCCCGGCGAGGGCGGCCAGCTCCCCGGGCACAAGGTCGACGACTACATCGGCTGGGTGCGCAACTCCACGCCCGGCGTGGAGCTGATCTCGCCGCCGCCGCACCACGACATCTACTCCATCGAGGACCTGGCGCAGCTGATCCACGACCTGAAGAACACGAACCCCGAGGCCCGCATCCACGTGAAGCTCGTGGCGGAGGTCGGCGTCGGAACCATCGCCGCAGGCGTGTCCAAGGCGCACGGCGACGTCGTCCTCATCAGCGGGGATTCCGGCGGCACCGGCGCATCGCCGGAGTCGTCCATCAAGCACGCTGGCCTGCCGTGGGAGCTCGGCATCGCCGAGGCGCAGCAGGTGCTCGTGGCGAACGACCTGCGCGGGCGCATCGTCGTGCAGGCCGACGGCCAGATCAAGACGGGCCGCGACATCGCCATCGCCTGCCTCCTCGGCGCAGACGAGTTCGGCATCGCGACGGCTTCGCTCGTCACGCAGGGCTGCATCATGCTGCGCAAGTGCCACCTCAACACCTGCTCGGTGGGCATCGCCACGCAGGACCCGGAGCTCCGCAAGCACTTCGCCGGCAAGCCGGAGAGCCTCATCACCTACTTCTTCTTCGTGGCCGAGGAGCTACGGGGCATCATGGCAGCGCTCGGCTTCCGGACCGTCAACGAGATGGTCGGCAGGGTGGACATGCTGGAGACCGGGCCGGCCGTCGACCACTGGGCCAAGACCAAAGGCATCGACCTCAGCGCGCTCCTGATGAAGCCCGAAGCACCGGAGGGCGTCGCCACCTACCACTGCACGAGCCAGGACCACGGCCTGGAGCGCGCACTCGACCACGAGCTCATCGCGCGGTCCAAGCAGGCGCTCGAGGACCAGGAGCCGGTCGTCATCGACCTCCCGATCCGCAATGCGAACCGCACCGTGGGCGCGATGCTCTCCGGCCAGGTGGCGAAGCGCTACGGTGAGGACGGCCTGCCCCCCGACACCATCCAGGCGTCGTTCACCGGCTCCGCCGGCCAGAGCTTCGCGGCCTTCCTGGCCAAGGGCCTCTCGTTCAAGCTCGAGGGCGACGCCAACGACTACTTCGGCAAAGGCGTCTCCGGCGGACGGATCGTCGTCGTGCCGCCCAAGCAGGCGACGTTCGTGCCCGAGGAGAACATCATCATCGGCAACGTCGCCCTCTACGGCGCGACGGGCGGCGACGTGTTCATCCGCGGCCTCGCCGGCGAGCGCTTCTGCGTCCGCAACAGCGGCGCGCGTGCCGTGATCGAGGGCGTCGGCGACCACGGCTGCGAGTACATGACCAACGGCCGCGTCGTCGTGCTCGGCCCGACGGGACGGAACTTCGCGGCGGGCATGAGCGGCGGCATCGCCTACGTCCTGGACGAGAGCGGGGACTTCGATTCGCTCTGCAACCAGGAGATGGTCGACCTCGGGCCGGTCGTGGAGCCGGAGGACGTGGACGAGCTCCGCGGGCTGGTCCAGGCGCACCTCCATCACACCGGCAGCGCGAACGCCAAGCGCGTGCTCGACGGCTGGGACGCGCTCCTGCCCCGCTTCGTGAAGGTCTATCCGAGGGATTACCGGCGCGTCATCGAAGCCCGCAAGCGCGCCGCGGCGGAAGCGGTCGCCAGTGGGTAAGGTCACCGGCTTCGTGGAGTTCCACCGCGAGCCACCGGAGCGCCGCCCCATCGCCATACGCCTCAAGGACTGGGGCGAGAACTACGGCGAGTGGCCCGAGCAGAAGGTGCGCGACCAGGGCGCGCGCTGTATGAACTGCGCCCTGCCGTTCTGCCTCAAGGGCTGCCCGCTCGGCAACCTCATCCCCGACTGGAACGACCTGGTCTACAAGGGCCGCTGGAAGGAAGCGCTCGCCGCGCTGCACGCCACCAACAACTTCCCGGAGTTCACCGGCCGCATCTGCCCGGCGCCGTGCGAGGCCTCGTGCGTGCTGGCCATCAACGAAGAGGCGGTCACGATCGAGTCCATCGAGAAAGCCATCACCGACCACGGCTTCGCGGAAGGCTGGATCACCCCGGAGCCGCCCAAGACGCGCACGGGCAAGCGCGTCGCCGTCGTGGGCTCGGGGCCCGCCGGCCTGGCCGCTGCCCAGCAGCTCAACCGCGCCGGGCACCAGGTCACGGTCTTCGAGCGCGACGAGTACATCGGCGGTCTGCTGATGCTGGGCATCCCCGACTTCAAGCTCGGCAAGGACGTCGTACAGCGCCGCGTGGACCTCATGGCGGACGAGGGCATCGAGTTCCGCACGAGCGCCAACGTCGGCGTGGACATCCCGGTCGCCGACCTGCGCCGCGACTTCGACGCCATCTGCCTGACGGGCGGCTCGACGGTCCCGCGCAAGCTCAACATCCCCGGCGAGGACCTCGAGGGCGTCTACCAGGCGATGGACTACCTGACCCAACAGAACCGGCTGGGCCACGGCGTGCCCGTCCCAGAGGGGGAGCGCATCACCGCCGAGGGCAAGCGCGTCGTCATCCTGGGCGGCGGCGACACGGGCGCCGACTGCCTGGGCACGGCGCACCGCCAGGGCGCGGAGCTCGTCGTCCAGGGCGAGATCCTCGAGGAGCCACCGGAGGTGCGCGCCGCGAACAATCCGTGGCCGCAGTGGCCGCTCATCATGCGCAGCTCCGCAGCCCACGAGGAGGGCGGCATCCGCGACTACAGCATCCTCACCAAGCGCTTCTCGGGCGCGGACGGTCACGTGGAGCGGCTGCACTGCGTCCGGGTCGAGTGGGGCCCCCCCGACGAGACGGGGCGCCCCTCGATGACCGAGGTTCCCGGCAGCGAGTTCGAGATGGAGGCGTCGCTCGTGCTGCTCGCGCTCGGCTTCCTGCACCCGCAGCACGAGGGGATGATCGAGGAGCTCGGCGTGGAGCTCGACGGGCGGGGCAACGTCAAGACCGACGAGGCGAAGATGACGAGCGTCAGCGGCGTCTTCGCGGCCGGAGACATGGCGCGGGGACAGTCGCTCGTGGTCTGGGCGATCGCCGAGGGGCGCCAGGCCGCCCACGGCATCGACGCCTTCCTCATGGGCGAGACGAGCCTGCCAAGCGTGAAGCCCGCCGGCTGGGCCTAGCTTTCCAGCCCCTCGGCGGCGCGGAGGAAGTACGTATCGTCGGCGAACCGCCGGGGGTCCACCGCCCCCCGCAGCCACCCCACGTCCTCGCGCGTCTGGATGATCTGCCGCAGACCCTCCCAGGCGAAGCTCGGCGCCGCATCGCCGCCGCTGAGCGACGCAGCCGCCCGTAGCTGCGCGCGCAGATAGCGCACGAGCAGGTCCGCGTTCGCGCACGCCCACTCCCGGCGCGTGGCGGTCGAGCCAGCGTAGTGGGTGTAGAGACGGTTGATCGAGTCGAGCACCCGGAAGCCGTCAGCCGCCGCGTCGGCCCGGGAGCCGACCATCGCGCCGGACGCGCGGCCCTCCCGCATCGCGTCGATCCGCAGGTGCGTCGTCCCGACCTCCACGAAGTCGTAGTCCGTGCCCTCCTTGAGGCCCGCCTGGGAGAGCAGCACGCGGAGCGGCGTCACGTAGCCGCTCTCGGCCGCGTCCACGGCCAGCACCTTCCCACGCAGGTCCTCGTACGTCTCGATCTCGGGGCGCACCCAGAGGTCCTGGCCCGGCTTGCTCTCGGCCGCCATCACGATCACGAGGTCCGCGGCGTTGTCCTCGCACCACCACACCACGTTGTCGGCGTTCGTGTGCACGACGTCCCACGTGCCATCGACGAGCTTGGCCATCTGGTCCTTGGACGACTGCGTGACGTCCACCTCGACCTCGAGCCCCTCGGCCTCGTACAGGCCGAGCTTGGCCGCCGCGGCCTGGGTCGCGCCGCCGCCGAAGGTACTGACGCGCAGCTTGTCCATCGCTCACCACCTCAGGCGTCGAGGATGACGCGCACCATCTGCCGCTCGAGCGCGGCGCCGAGCTCCGTCGCCAGCTCCACGTACGCGTGATCGCGCTTGGCGACGACGTACGCCACGCCCAGCAGCCGGCCCAGCCGGAAGTCGACGATCGTCGACGCGAGCACGGTGCTCTCCGGCGCCTCGTGGATGACGAGCAGCGCGGCCGAGCGCTCGTGGAAGCCGCTGACCTCCAGCGTCTCCACGCCCATCAGCCGGGCGCCGTCCGGATCCTCGTCGCCGACGCGGTCCCGGAAGCCGGCGACGAAGACCTCGTCGATCCAGCGGTCGACGTCCTGGGGCCGCTCGAACAGGTGCACGACCGTCGCGACCTCGAGGACCTCGGCCGGCTCCTCCCGCAGCGTCGGCGCACCTTGGGGGACGGCGAAGGCGCGCGCGTAGCCGCTCGTACGGCCGAGATCCGCGAGCGAGGCCACGGTCTGGCGCCCGCCGGAATGCTTCGCCATCGCCTCGTTGTCGAGCCGCTCCTCGCGCAGGAGCTCGAAGCTGGAGCACTCGGCCGGGAGCTGGGCGCGGTCGAGCACCATCCACTGCAGCTCCTCCGAGGTGACCGCATCGGTCATCCGGAGCAGCTGGCTGGCCGGGTCTGATGGTGAGTCCACCGAAACGCCTCCCGCGCCTACCGGCCTGAAGCCAGGTTCTCCAAGACGGCCGCGCCCTCGGCGTCCTCCCATTCCTTCTCGGCTCCGAGGCCGTGCTCCCGGTTCCACGTCATCGTGTCGAAGCACCTGCCGCTGACGCCCGTGCTGACGTCCTGTTGGGCCAGAAAGAGGGCGATCGGCACGATGTGGTCGGGCCGGAGCGGAGGCGGCGCGCTCCTCGATACCATCCCCATCTCCTGCCGCGCCTTGTTCTGCTCGTCGAAGCCGGTGGTGCGCGTGTGGCCCGGGATGATGATGTTCACGGCCACGTTCTCGTCCTTCACCTCGTCGCCGAGGTAGAACATCATCGTCATCAGCGCGGACTTCGTGGCCTGGTAGGGCATCTCCCGGCTGTTGGGGCGCAGCGCCATGTACGCGCCACCGTCGGAGTGGTGCAGCGCACCGCTGCTGATGATCGACATCACCGACCCACGCCGCTGATCGAGCATCGGCTTGATGAAGCGGCGCGTCACCTTGAGCGCGCCGAACACGTTGACCGCGAACATGCGCTCCCAGTCGGCGTCCGTCGTTTCGAGTACCGTCGTGCGGCCGGTGGGCGGGAAGAGGATGCGCTGGCGCATCGCGGCGTCGTTCATCAGCGCGTCGACCGTGCCCCACTTGGCCATCGTTTGCTCGAACGCGGCTTCGATCTGGGCGTCGTCCGTCACATCGACGGTCGCCACGATCACGTCGTCGGGCCGCGACTCCAGCTCGCGCCGGTAGGAGTCGTCCTCGTCGCTTGAGAACCCGGTCGGCTCCCAAGACAGGTCCATGGCCACGACCTTGGCGCCCTCGGCGAGGAACCCACGCGTGAAGGCGCGCCCCATGCCGCGGGCCGCGCCCGTGATCGCGACGACTCGCCCTTGTAGCTCCGAGTGGGTCAGATCCGCCATCGCCTGCCTCCTCTCGCGGGCCGGTCTCAGTACCTATGCCGGGGCGGCGGGCTCTCGCTCCCGCTCGGCGGCGTCTTGCTCCTGCGGCGGGCGCACGTCCCGGAACGCGAAGTACAGCGCCGTCAGATAGACGGTCTTGAAAAGCCCCGCGGCGATGAAGGGAGCGCTGGAGGAGACCGCCTGCCAGAGCCACATCGCCAGCGTCGGCACGCCCGCCCCGACGGTCGCTTGGGCGACGTTGTTGATGCCCGCCATGGCCACGCGCTCCTCACGGTTGACGATGGACATGGTGTAGGCCTGCCGTGGCGGGTTGTCCATCTGGGAGAAGAACGCGCGGGAGTACCAGAACACGATCGCTAGCCACGCCCAGGGCGCGAAGGGGATCGCGATGGTGAAGATCACGGCGGGGATGTGCGTGAATACGATGGTGTTGAGCATGCCGATGCGGTGGGAGAGCCACGCCGATACCCACAGGGACGCCCCGTTGAGCACCATCCCGCCGGCGAACATGACGCTCACCTCGGCCAGGTCAAGACCGAACTTGGTCTTGAACCACAGCGCCACCAGCGAGAAGAACACGAACCTCGTCGCGAAGCTGTCCACGGAGAAGATGGCCGCCAGGCTGAAGATCGTGCGCCTCGATGGCAGCGCGAGCGGGTTCTGGAACCGCCGGTGGGTCGAGCGGCTGTCCATCGCGGGCGAGAGGCCGATGTACACGACGGCCGAGAGGAGCATGAGCACGGTGTAGACGACGAACATCACCTTGTAGGAGTCGAGCACGCTCAGACCGAGCCAGGCCACGAGCCCCAAGGGGAGCGACGCGGACAGCGTGCCGACGAACCGCGCGACCTTCTGCCCGAAGCCGGAGACCGCGTAGAGGTCGGTCCGCCGCTCGGCGCTCGCGGTGTCGGCGAGCGCCGCCGTCTCCAGCGGGTTGAACGGCCCACGAGGGCCGCTCCCGGAGATGGTCATGCTGCCGACGAAGAACGTGATGACGGCGAGCAGCAGGTAGCGGTCGGTGAGGGCATACCCGATGCCGGCGACCCCCGCGATCAACGAGAAGAAGATGAGCAGGCGGCGGCGTCCCAGCGTGTCCCCTATGAAGATGACGGACGCCGCCAGCAGGGCGCTGCCCACCGATCCGACGGTGATCAGGAGGCCGATCTCCGTCAGGCGGTAGCCGAGCTCGTCCAGGTAGAAGGCGAAGAAGACGGCGATGCTCGCCTGCGCGAGGGTGCGGATCGTCCGCGCCGTGATGATGAGCCAGCCATCCCGGCTTATCCAGCGCAGCGACATCGACGGAATGAGTGACGTGGGCGCGGCTCCAGGCGGGGCGTTGTGGACGTGGCCCGCCAAGCATACCGCGCCGGGCAAGCCGGCGTGCGGTCGCCTAGCCGAACAGCGGTGCCGTCTGCGCCTTCCACAGGGAGTAGGCAAGCAGACCCGCGTTGTAGACGACCACGAGGCTCATCAACCGGCTTGCCGCACCGAGCATGGCCAGTCGGCCCATCCTCGCGATAACGAGGCCGGCGGCAAGCGCCAGGCCCAGCTTGACCGCGAGCAGGGAGCCGACGCCGCCCGCCGCGAGCGCGAACGCGAGCATGGGGTTGCCCTCGGCGCCGCCGATACCGAGCAGGTAGAAGGTCAGCAGCACGTCGAGTGCGTTGACTCCCATCCACACGCCGAGCGCTCTCGGGAGCCGCGGGACCTCGACAGCCCTGGAACGAGCCTGAGCAGGCCAGAACGACATGCGCCTCTCCTCGCCGGTCACTGCTTGCAAGGGCAGTATGTCCCCCAGAAGGGCGCTGCGGCTTCACTCGAAGGGATTAGTCGCCGGGTGATTACCGCGGCATCCCGAGCTCCGCTTGACCCGCGTTGCCCCACCCGCTATCAATGAGGCCGTAGCGCCGCCGACCCGCACCGTGGAGAACGTCCATGGCATCGAGCCCCGCTCCCGCCTTCACCGTCATCGGCAGGCCGCACCCACGCGTCGAGGGCGCGGGCAAGGTCACCGGCAGCGCCCGCTACACCGCCGACCACGAGCCTCCCGGCACGCTGTGGGCGAAGAACGTCCGCAGCCCGCTGCCCCATGCACGCATCGTCTCCATCGATACCTCCCGAGCGATGCCAGTGCCCGGCGTGCGGGCGGTCATCACCGCGGCGGACATCCCGGGCGAGCTCACGGGGCGCAACATCAAGGACCTGCCGCTGCTCGCCCGCGAGGTCGTCCGCTTCATCGGCGACAAGGTGGCGGTGGTCGCCGCGGACAACCGCCACGCCGCCGAGGAGGGCGCGGCGGCGGTCGACGTGCGGTACGAAGAGCTGCCGGCGGTCTTCGACCCGATCGAGGCGATGGAGCCGGGCGCGCCGGTGATCCACGCGGACCCGCGCTCGTACACCGGCTTCCCGGAGGCCGTGCCGGACGACGTACCGAACGTCTGCGGCTACGCCACGTGGGAGCGCGGCGACATCGAGGCGGGCTTCGCCGAGGCCGACGTCGTCGTCGAGCACACGTTCCAGACGCAGCTCGCGCACCAGGGCTATTTGGAGCCGACGGCGTACCTCATCCAGATCACCGAGCCCACCGGCGGACGGCCGGAGCGCATCGAGGTCTGGGCCTCGGTCAAGGTGCCGTACGGGACGCGCAAGGAGCTCGCGCGCCTGCTGGACCGGCCGCCCGAGGACATCCTCATGCACACGGTCACCGTGGGCGGGGACTTCGGCAACAAGGGCGGCGTCGGCGACCTCGCGACCGGCTACCACCTGGCGCGCGCCCTCGGGCGGCCCATCAAGTTCGTGAACAGCGCCGCCGAGGACCTGACCGCGGTCGCACCGAAGCACGCCATCGTCGTGACGATGCGCACCGGCGTGAAGCGCGACGGGAAGATCGTGGCGCACGACGCCAAGGTCGTCATCAACCGGGGCGCGTATACGGGCCTGAACACGTCTCCCAACGGACTGCTCGGCGGCGCCGGCCGCGCGGGCAACTTCTACGACATCCCCAACCTGCACATCGAGGCGTTCGCCGCCTACACGAACCGCGTGCCCTGCGGCTACATGCGCGCGCCCGGCTCGCCGCAGGTCCTCTTCGCGGTCGAGTCGCACATGGACCTCATCGCGCGGGAGATCGGGATGGACCCGGTCGAGCTCCGCCGCCGCAACCTGCCCGCGCAGCGCCCGAGCGGCGCGGACCACATCGGCGGCACGGTCCTCGACGCCGCCGCCGAGGCATACGGCTGGGCGGGCCGAGCGAGCGCGACGCGGAACGGCGGGCGCACGCTGATCGGCCACGGCATCAGCATCATCGACCGCAACCAGGGCTCCGGCGAGGCGTCCTCCGCCCTTACCGTCAACCCCGACGGCACGATCACCGCGCTGACGGCCATGCCGGACAACGGCACCGGGGGGCTCACGGTCGTCGCGACCATCGCGGCGGAGACGTTCGGCGTGCCGTTCGAGCGCGTGCGGCTCGTCCGCGGCGACACCGACACGTTCGAGATCGACGTGGAGTCGGGCGGCAGCCGCATGACCAACGCAGCCGGCCACGCCGTGCTCGCCGCGGCCGAGCAGATCAAGCAGCAGCTCACGCCGCTCGCCGCCCGCGCACTCGGCACCGAGACCGCGGCATGGACGGCCGCGCAGCCACAGCCCGACGGCACCACGCAGCCCGGCGGCTGGAGCTCGAGCGACGGCCGCTTCATCTCGCTGGAGGACCTCGCGTCCGAGCTCATCGCCGAGGGCGACCCCGCGGCGCACGCCCAGGTGACGCAGCGCGCCCCGCGCTCGCCGGACCCCGGCATCTGCGCGCAGATGGCCGAGGTGGAGGTCGATGCGGAGACCGGCCAGGTGACGCTCAAGCGGCTGGTCACGGCGCAGGACGTGGGCGCGATCATCAACACGTTGGGCCACCAGGGCCAGATCGACGGCTCGGTCGTCCAGGGGGCGGGGTTCGCCCTCATGGAGGAGCTCATCGTCGAGGAGGGACGCATCACCACGCCGAACTTCAACGACTACAAGATGCCGACGATCCAGGACATCCCGGAGCTCATCACCGTGAACGTGCCCGACCCCGGCATGGGGCCGTTCAACGCGAAGTCGATCGGCGAGATACCGCACATACCCACGGCCGGCGCGATCGCGAACGCGGTGGCGGACGCCATCGGCGCGCCGATGTTCGAGCTGCCGCTGACCGCGGAGCGCGTGCTAGCGGCCATCCGGAGCCGTGGCTAGCGGCCTCCGTGGGGTCGTCTTCGACCTCTTCGGCACGCTGATCGTCACGAGCGCCGACGACGTCTTGGAGAACCGTCGCATGATGGCGGAAGACCTCGGGGTGGACGCCGAGGTCTTCGCGCGCGTACGGCGTGAGTCCCGCGAGCCGACGGAAACCGGCCGCACCGGCGGTGCGGAGGAAACGTTGACGTTTTACGCGCGGCAGGCGGGCATCGAGCCAGAGCCCGGTGCGCTCCGGAGAGCCAGCGAGAGGTGGACCCGGGCGAACCGCCGGTGGCTATCCGCAGACCCGGCGGCGCTCCGAGCGCTCGATGGCTTACGGCAGCAGGGATACCGCATCGGACTCCTCACCAACTGCGGCCCCGCCCTCCTGCAGGTTTGGGCCGACTCACCGCTCGCTGAGCGGTTCGATGCAACGGCGTTCTCAGTAGAGATCGGGTTCCTGAAGCCACACCCGGAGACCTACCGCATCGTCTGCGAGCGCCTCGGCCTAGCGCCGGGGCAGTGCTTGTACGTCGGAGACGGCGGCGACAACGAGCTCACCGGCGCGGCCGCAGCAGGGCTGCGCGCGGTGCTCGTGGAGACCGGGGCCGAGATGCAACGGCTCGTCGCCGAGCACGAGGGCGCGACCTGGACGGGGCCACGCGTCCAGGAGCTGTCGCAGGTAGCCGGGCTGCTCACGCGTTCGCGCGCCTGAACTCCTCCACGTAGTCGGCGAACGCCTCTTCCAGCGAGTACGCCGGCTCCCATTCGAGGACCTCGCGCGCGGCGGTGATGTCCAGCGGCTCCGGCGCCGAGGCCGACGACGGCTCGATCCGCGCATCGAGGCCCGGCAGCGCGGTCTTGGCGGCCGCGGCCATCTCCTCGAACGTCGACACGATCCCGGTGGCTGCGTTGAACACCGTCTGGGACGGCATGGCGATCGTCGCCAGGCGGTCGATCATCCGGCCCACGTCCCGCGCGTACACGTACTCCTGCGGCGCGGCCTGCGCGGCCGGAATCTCGACCCGCGTGCCGGCGACGCCGCCCTCGACGAGCGCGTGCACGCGGATGCCGGCCGACGAGCCGGCGACGTAGTGGCCGTAGCCGAAGACCGCGGCGGGCCGCACCATCAGCAGCTCGAAGCCGTAGTGCTCGGCGTACGTCTCCAACAGCACCTCGTTCGCCGTCTTCGAGCTGGCGTACGGACCGCCGCCGCCGCGCGGGTGGCTCTCGGCGATCGGCCCGTGGTGGGCGATGCGCCGGTTGTAGACGCCGTTCGTGCTGACGTGGACGAACCGCCGCACGCCGCCGAGGCGCGCCGCCTCCGCGACGTTGATGGTGCCGCCCACGTTGATCGCCAGGCCGGTGTAGAGGGCCGCGGAGACCTGCCCGCCGATCAGCCCCGCCGTGTGCACCAGCGTGT
Source organism: Chloroflexota bacterium (assembly GCA_022574265.1). Lineage (GTDB taxonomy): Bacteria > Chloroflexota > Dehalococcoidia > Lucifugimonadales > Australimonadaceae > JADFRC01. The sequence goes on from JACZSI010000015.1 coordinate 18,642, forward strand.
CGATGCCGTGCGTGCGCACGGCGTCCACGAGGGCCGGCAGGTCGCGGACGTCTCCCCGCACGACCTCGGGGACCGCGTCACCGAGCTTCACGCGCAGGTACGCGTCGTCGGGCCGCGCGTCGAAGAACACGAGCGTCTCGCCGCGCTTGGCGGCCTCCTGGGCGAACGCCGTGCCGATCAGTCCCGCTCCCGTCACCAAAGTCGTCATGCGCTGCGTCTCCTCATTCGTCATCGAACCCCGTGCCCGGCAGGATGTCGGCGGCACGGCCCTGCACCTTGCGCATGTCCTTCACCCAGAACATCAGCACGACGCCCAGCAGGTAGGACACGGCGAGGACGGAGACGGCCACCGGGAGGCCGTAGCGCGCCATCAGCGTA
>JACZSI010000016.1 GCA_022574265.1 Chloroflexota bacterium
TCAAGAACGTCATCGCCATCGGCGCGGGCGTCGTCGACGGCATGAGCCTCGGGGACAACGCCAAGGCCGGCTTCTTGACGCGCGGCCTCGCCGAGATCACGCGCCTCGGCGTCGCGGCGGGTGCGGACGCGCTGACCTTCGCCGGCAACGCGGGCCTCGGCGACCTGATGGCCACGTGCTTCAGCACGCTTTCGCGCAACCATCGCGTCGGCATCGCGCTGGCGCAGGGACGCTCGCTGGAGGAGGCGATCGCCGAGCTCGGCGGCGAGGTGGCGGAGGGCGTGGCGACGACGCCCGCGGCGCTCGACCTGGCGCGGGCGCACGGTGTGGAGATGCCCATCGCCGAGCTCACGAACCGCGTGCTGTTCGAGGGCCTCTCGCCCAAGGACGCGCTCGGCGAGCTGATGGCGCGTGTGCCGAAGCCCGAGTAGGGGCGCGATTCATCGCGCCCGGCCCGTTCGTGCTGAGGCTCTCGAAGCACGGACGAACGGCCGCCATCGCTGAGCGTCTGCCCTGCATCGAACCGTTGGGAGGAACGCGCCATGGACATCGAGCTTTTGTACTTCGACGGTTGCCCGAGCTGGCAGCACACGCTGGCGGACCTTCAGGCCCTCCTGGCGGAGGCTGGGCGCGACGACGAGGTGCGGCTCGTCAAGGTCGACTCGATGGATGCCGCCGAGCGCCTGCGATTCCTCGGCTCGCCGACCGTCCGCGTGAACGGCCGGGACGTCGAGAGCAACATCCCGGCCGAGGGCTACGGCATGGAGTGCCGCATCTACTGGGTCGATGGCAAGCCGGCCGACACGCCCCCGCGCGAGTGGCTCGCGCGGGCCATCGCCGCGGGGTAGCGCGATCGCCCAGGCCGCCCTGCCCCCGTTCGTGCTGAGGCTCTCGAAGTACGAACGAACGCTTGCTCAGGACCGCCCGCCGCGTGTGCGAGCCTCCCTCGCCCTTCGAGAGCCTCAGGGCGAGCGGGGTAGGGGGCGCGGAATCGCGCCCTTACGGAGTCCAGCAGCGTCTTCTCCGTCGCGCAGCGCTTCCACCGCTCCGCTCACGTACTCCCAGCGACCGGCGGCGACCTAGGAGCCTCCGCGCAGAATCGTCAGCTCCCGCACCCGAAATCCGCCAGGGGCTGCCAACGGTATCGCTTCGGGCCCGGCCGTGAAGACGAGCTCACCTCCGGGCAGATCATAGGCAACGGCCGCGACGCTGCTCGCGCAGTCGGCACCACGGCAAAACGAAACGTTTCGCGTGACCTGGCGGGGAGCGGGGGCGGTCCCTTGCTGCAAGTACATTTCCTTGTAGCGGGGGTAAATCATGCCATGCGGTTGCACATATCCCTCGTCCAATGTCGTCTCGGTGGTCTTGCCGACGATGGCATCGAATTTAACGTACCGTGAGCCGCGCTGCTCTTTGTAGGAGCCAACGCGGCTGAAGGTTCCCACAGGCGTGATTACGTCATCACTCTCGACGACTTCATCTCTCCATCGGTCTACGCCATGCCATTCCAGGCGGTGCACCTCTCTCGGGCGAAACACGTCTTGCCCTACCGAGTAAGGGTCGCCGTCGGTTTCGTAGACCATGACAAAAGATGGCCAGTTCCCGTTTGGAGGGGATTGGGCGCGCACCAACATAGTCGCCACGATGGCTGCAATCGCCATCACCGTGATCGGCGCCACGACAAAGAGTCCTAGTTTTCTTCCACTTGGCGAGCCGAGCATCGCTTTGCCCCTTTGTTTGATCAGTTGCCCGTGAGGCTCTACGAGTCCAGCAGCGTGGCCGCGAACACCTCTTCGACCGCGACCTCGCGCGGCGTGAGCCCCTGCTCGTGCGAGTAGCGCGCCGCCAGCTCGACGACCTCGCGGTTCGCGGCCATGCCGTAGGGGAAGAGGTCGGTCGCCGTCGCCGAGCGGGCCGCCGGTGGCAGCAGGCCCGTCGCCAAGTACGGCTGGGCGAGCGCCCGGGCCGCCGCGTACGAGCGCTGCTTCGCCGCCTCGAACGCCTCCAGCAAGTTGCGGGCGACCCACGGGTGCGCCTCGTAGATCGACCGCCGCAGGATGACCGTGTGGTTGAAGGGGAAGACGCCCGTCTTCTCGTAGTACCGCGTGCTCTCGGCTTCGGTGTCGGGGAAGAGCATCCGCATGCCGTCGTGGTGGAACAGGTCGATCGTGCTGCGGTTCATCCCGCCGGCGCTCCCCCAGAAGTAGTGGTAGATGGCGTCGAGCGAGCCCTCGACCATCATCTGGCCCATGCTCGATTCCGCCGGGATGTGGCTCATGCGCACGCCCGGCGGCGGCTCGAAGCCCGTCGCGCCCTGGTGGCTGTACTCCTCGGTGCGCTCCATGAACCACTCGACGTCGGTGGGCGCGATGCCGTACTCATGCTGGAAGAAGCCGCGGGCCCAGAGTGCAGCCGTCTGCTGGTACTCGTTGACGCCAACGCGCTTGCCCTTGAGGTCCGACGGCTGCTCGATGCCGGCGTCGCGCCGGACGATGGTCTGCGTGCCGTAGAAGGTGCGCGTCGTGAAGATCGGCACGGCGACCCACGGCGAGTTGCCCTGCGCGGTGATGAGCAGCAGCGAGGAGATCGACATCTCGGAGACGTCGAACTCCTGGTGCGTGAGCTGCCGGTGGAAGAGCTCGCCGGCGCCCACCTCGCTGCACGCGAGCTCGATGCCCTCCGGCTGGACCGTGCCGTCGAGGATGGGCTGGCTGCGGGGGTTGGGGCCGAAGCCGAGGCTCAGCGATAGCTTGCTGCTCATGGCGGTCCTCCTAGCGCGCTGTCGCCCTGACCCCGTTCGTGCTGAGGCTCTCGAAGCACGGACGAACGTTTGCTCGCTCCTTCGACAGGCTCAGGACGAGCGGGTCCGATGAGGCGCGCGGTTACTGGAGGCGCATAGTAGCGGAATCCCGGTGCGTCGGCGCTACCCCAGGACAAGCGCCAGCCAGTCGCCGTCCTCGAACGACTCGCGGACCGCGAGCCCCGCGTCGGCGAACGCCTGCTCCACCGGCGCGCGGCGCTCCTCCAAGATGCCCGCGGCGATCAGCGGTGCGCCGGGTGCGAGCGCGCGCCGAAGCTCCGGCGCCAGCTGCGCCAGCACGATGGCGTTGACGTTCGCCACGACGAGGTCGGCCCACGCGGGCGCGACGTGCTCGTTGGGCAGCGTGCCGGCGTAGAGGCGGACGGTGCCCGAGACGCCGTTGGCCCGGACGTTCGACCGCCCAGCCTTGAGCGCGATGCGGTCGATCTCGATGCCGATGACCTTCCCCGCGCCGAGCTTGGCGGATGCGACGCTGAGGATGCCCGACCCCGCGCCGACGTCGAGTACGTTCGCGCCGGGCTCCACGAGCCGCTCGAGCGATTCGAGCGCGCGGTGCGTCGTCGGGTGATGGCCCGTGCCGAAGGCGAGCCCAGGGTCGATCTCGATGACGACGTCCCCCGGCCGCGGCTCCTCGACATGCCACGGTGGCTGGACGAGGAGGTGGTGGCCGACCCGCAGTGGCGTGAAGTGTGCCTTCCACGCCGCCTCCCACTCCTCCTCCGCGACCTCGCGCTCTTCGAGCTCGGGCAGGTCGGTGAGCTTGGCGATGAGCGCCACGCCGATGTACACGAGCTCGCGCTTCGTGCGGAACGCGGGTGTCTGCGGCATGTAGGTGCGGAGGACCGCGCTGGGCCGCTCCGGCGGCGGCTCGCCCTCGTCGGGGTTCCAGAGGCCGGTCTGCTCGATGACGACGCCGCCCTTGCCGTAGGCGTGGAAGAGCTCGGCGACGGGCTCGACGTACTCGAAGGGGACCTCGATCTTGAGCTCGAGCCAGCGCTTCGGCGGCATGGTGGGTCGGTCAGGCGGCGTCGCGGTTCTTCCCGAGCAGATAGAGCCCGACGAGGAGCGCGCCGAGGCCCAACAGGGGCCATAGGGTCTCGTCGGACGGATGTTCCTCGCGGAGCTTCTCGGTGATTCGACGGTAATCCTCGACCTGCTGAGGTGTGAACGGCTCGGCGGCGCGAGCCATGCTCACGTATCGGTCGAGACGTGCTTGGTCTTCGTCGTGAAGCGGGTTGGCCGGTGCGCCTGGTAGCTTGGCCATGGCGGTGTAGTGCCGCATGATTTCAGCTCGGTCGTCATCCGACAGGGACGCCTTTTGTACCAGCAAGCCGGTGATCTCGAGGTGGACGTTGCCTTGGTGAAGCAGTGACTCAAGTTGCTTGCTGGTTGACTCAAATCGGGAATCGAGTTGTCTGCTGATCGACTCGAACCGGCGGCCCAGGACGAACACCCATATCGCGGCGCCGCCCACGAGCGCCGCCACGCCAGCTACCGCGCCGACCACCGCGGCGATCGACTGGAGGTCGTTCATTCGGCTTCTTCCATGGCACAACTAACCTTGGTCTGATTCGGTTGCGCGGATTGTACCGTGCTCGTCGCCTACTTGTGGAGCTCTTGCTGGAGCTCTTCGAGCAGCTGCTTCTGCCGCTTGCTCAGGCGCTCCGGCGTCGCGACGTCGACGGTGACCAGCTGGTCGCCGCGCCGGCTCGGCCGGCCGAGGTGCGGCATGCCGTGGCCCTTGAGCCGGAACACCGCATTCGGCTGCGTGCCCGGCGGTATCTTCAGCTTGGCGGGACCGTCCAGCGTCGGCACTTCGAGCTCGACGCCGAGAGCCGCCTCCGGGAAGCTGACCTTCATCGCATAGACGACGTCGTTCTCCTGGCGCACGAAGACCTCGTGGGGGGTGACGCGGACGTCAACGTAGAGGTCGCCGGGGGGTCCGCCGCGCACGCCGGCATCGCCCTGGCCCTGCAGGCTGAGCCGCGAGCCGTTCGGCACGCCCGCGGGGACCGTGACCTGGAGCTTGCGCTTGGCGCGCTGGTGGCCGTTTCCCTTGCACTGCCTGCACGGGTCGGTGATGACGGTTCCGGCGCCGCCGCACACGTTGCACGCGGCCTCGGTCACGAACTGGCCGAAGACGCTCCGCTGGGCGCGGCGCACCCTGCCTGAGCCCCGGCAGTTCGAGCAGGTCTGCTTGTCGTGACCCGGCTCGCTGCCGTTCCCCTCGCAGCGGGTGCAGCGCTCCGTCCGCGTGATCTCGACTTCCTTGGCGGTCCCGAACGCCGCCTCCTCGAAGGTGATGGTGAGCGCGGCGCCGAGGTCGCGGCCCTGGCGAGAGCGCGCTCCGGCGGCGGCGCCGCCGAAGAAGGCGTCGAAGATGTCGCCGAACCCCCCGAAACCGTCGAAGCCCTCGAAGCCCTGGCGGCCGCCCGCAGCCGATCCGTTGCCGACGCCCGCGTGCCCGAAGCGGTCGTACCGCCGCCGCCGCTCTGGGTCGGTCAGCACCTGGTAGGCCTCGTTGACCTCTTTGAACTGCTCCGATGCGCCGGGGGACTTGTTGCGGTCCGGATGATAGTCCAGGGCCTTCTTGCGGAAGGCCTTGCGGATGTCCTCCTCGGAGGCATCGCGGCCGATGTCCAAGATGTCGTAGTAGTCGCGTTTGGTGGTCATGGCGGGTGGAGTCTACGGCGCTTCTTCGAGCGCGCCGACGAGACCGCTGAGGAAATCGGCCAGGTAGCGGACGCTGCTGATGGCGCGCACGTAGTCCATGCGCGTGGGGCCCAGGATGCCGATCACACCCATCGCCTGGCCAGGCGTGCCGTACCGCGCGATCACGACGCTGTAGCGGCGCAGCTGCTGGCTGTGGCTCTCGCCACCGATGATGACCTGCACGCTCCCCGCACCGGCGCGTTCCGACAGCACGCCGCGCAGCGTGCTGTCGTCCTCGACCACCTCGACCGCCTCGCGGGCGCTCACGGCGCTCTGGAACTCCGGCTGGCTGAGCATGTGCCCGAGGCCCTCGGTGTAGCGGTGCGCCAGCCCCTCGCGCTCCTCCTCGTCGAGCAGCCGCGTGAGCTCGGCGACGACCGCGTCGGCGACAGCGTCGTAGCCGAGGACCGGCTCCCAGACACGGCGTACGTCGGCGGCGCTCAGGCCCGACAGCGTCGCGTTCAGCCGGACGGCAAGCCCCGTCAGCTCGTCCTGCGAGATAGCCTCGCCGAACGGCACGATGTGCTGGCGGAGGCGGGCCTCTTGCATGACGAGCACGAGCAATGCCTGCCGGTCGTGCAGGTGGACGAGCTGGAGCTGCTTGATGCGGGCGTGCGATGCCCGTGGGGTCGTCGCGATGGCGACGTTGAGCACGGCGTCCGAGAGCACGGCGGCGGCACCGCGCGCCCACCCCTCGGGGTCGCCGGCCTCCGGCTCGATGGCGCTGCGCACGCGTGCTTCGAACCGGCGCGATGGACGCGGCCGGGGCGCAACGCGCTCGACGTAGAAGCGGTAGGCCGCGTCGGCGGGCACGCCGCCGGCGGACGCGTGGGGCCGCGAGATGTAGCCAAGCTCCTCGAGCTCGGCCATGTCGTTGCGGATCGTGGCGGGGCTGACGCGGAGGCGGTGGCGCTTGGCGATCTGCTGGGACGCCACGGGGACCGCCGTCTGGATGTAGTCCCCGACGATGAACTCGAGGAGACTCTGGCGGCGCTCGTTGAGCTGCACTGTCGCGGTCGTCATGTCCGGAGGTTAGCAGTCGGCGTCGTGGAGTGCTAATCGAACGTTCCGACTGTAGCATCGGCCTAGGGCCTCGTCAATCGATCCTTGGCCGCTTCTCGCCGGTGTTTCCCGGCTGCCGTCAGGGGCCCATACGCTTGTGAAATCTGGCGCAAAAGCGTTGACGCTCCGTTCCGGCCGGTGCTATCGTTGCCGGAATCACAACACATCAAGGGGGACGAGGCATGGTGCTTCCGCGTGTGCGAACGATCGAGCTCAGGCGGACGTACGGCTTCGAGGAGGTCGCCATCGTCCCCGGCGATGTCACCACCAACCCCGAGCTCTCCGCGCCCGTCCTCAAGATCGGCCCCTTCCAGTTCACCGTGCCCATCCTCGCCTCGGCGATGGACGCCATCGTCGACCCCAACTTCGCCGGCCTCATGGGCAAGGCGGGCGGCCTCGGCGTCATGAACCTCGAGGGCGTCTACACCCGCTACGAGGACCCAACCGACGCCCTGCGAGAAGTCAGCGAGGCTCCCAGGGAGACGGTCACCGAGGTGCTTCAGAAGGTCTATTCGGCACCGTTCAAGGACCATCTGGTCGCCCAGCGCGTCCGCGAGATTAAGGAAACAGGCGCCGTCTGCGCCGTCTCCGTCACACCCGCGAACACCAAGAAACTGGCGCCGGTCGCGGTCGAGGCGGGTGCCGACATCATCGTCGTCCAGTCGACCGTGACCACGGCGCGCCACCTCTCCAACAGCTACACCGGCCTGCGCTTCTCCGCCCTCGTGGCCGACCTCGGCGTGCCGATCCTGGTCGGGAACATGGTGACCACGAGCGCGGCGCTCGAGCTCATGGAGCAGGGCATCGACGGCGTCTTGGTCGGCGTCGGTCCGGGCGCCGCATGCACGACGCGCGACGTCACGGGCGTGGGCGTCCCGCAGGTCTCGGCGACGCTTGAGTGCGCGGCGGCCCGCGACGAGTACTTCGCGAGCACCGGCCGCTACGTCACGGTCATCACGGACGGCGGCATCCGCACCGGCGGGGACTTCTGCAAGGCGATCGCGGCCGGGGCGGACGGCGTGATGATCGGGACGCCCTTCGCTCAGACGTACGAGGCGCCCGGCCGCGGCTTCAACTGGGGCATGGCGAGCCCGCACCCGGCGCTGCCGCGTGGCACGCGCATCAACGTGGGCGCCAGCGCGAGCCTGGAGCAGGTGCTGTTCGGGCCCAGCCAGCGTACAGACGGCACGCACAACCTGATCGGGGCGCTCAAGATCTGCATGAGCATGGTGGGCGCGCAGACGATCGAAGAGTTCCACGAGAAGGCCGAGCTGGTGGTGGCACCGACGATCGCCACCGAGGGCAAGATCTACCAGCGCTCCGGCCAGATCTAGGCAGGGCACAGCCCTGCACCCATAAGGGGTAGTGGCGCGGCGTTCGACGGGCGCCTTGCCCCGTTCGTGCTGAGGCTCTCGAAGTACGAACGAACGCTCGCCGAGGGCCAGCCGCCTGCTGTGCAAGCCCTCTCTCATCCTTCGACAGGCTCAGGACGAGCGGTTCAGGGTCTCTTCCTCCGCCCTCTCCCCCCGTTCGTGCTGAGGCTCTCGAAGCCTGTCCTGAGCTTGTCGAAGGGTACGAACGGACGCTTGCCCAGGTCCAGCCGCCTGCTGTGCAAGCCGTCTCTCATCCTTCGACAGGCTCAGGACGAGCGGGTTGACGGCCGCCCGGCCACCCCCATTTGACCGCGCGGGAAACCGCCCCGTATCCTGTCCGTGCCGCCTATCCCTCCCCGGAGGGAAGGCGAGCCGATCGTACAACCGAGACACGCCCGTAGCCGCTGGGATCCACAAGGACCGAGACGGCGCTAGGGCCGGCCACTCGTGGCCCTCCCGAAGCCCGCCCAGCGCGGGCTTTTTTGGCGGAGCGCGCGAGTGGGAGAGCGATGAACGGGACGCTGACGGACGTGGCCGGCCTCGAGGTCGGCCACTACACCGACCTGGTCGGCGCGACCGGATGCACCGTCGTGCTCGTCCGCGAGGGGGCCGTCGGCGGCGTCGACGTGCGCGGCGCCGCGCCGGGGACCCGCGAGACCGACCTGCTGCGGCCGGAGAACTCGGTGGAGCGCGTGCACGGCGTGCTGCTCAGCGGCGGGAGCGCCTTCGGGCTCGCGGCCGCCGACGGCGTCGTGCGCTACCTCGACGAGCGGGGGATCGGGCACCGCGTCGGTCACTTCCACGTCCCCATCGTGCCCGCGGCGATCATCTTCGACCTCGGCATCGGCAGCGGCGACGTGCGTCCCGGTCCGGACGAGGGGTACGCGGCTGCCGCGGCGGCGAGCGACGCGCCGGTCGCGCAGGGGACCGTCGGCGGCGGCACCGGAGCGACGGTCGGCAAGGCGTACGGGCGCGAGCGCGCGATGAAGGGCGGCGTCGGCTCGGCAAGCCTCGACCTGGGGGACGGCGTCGTCATCGCGGCCCTCGCGGTCGTGAACGCGGTCGGCGCGGTCCACGAGGCGGATACGGGCGAGCTGCTGGCTGGGCCGCGGGAGGCGGACGGGAAGCCGCGGGAGGCGGTCGGCATCTACGCCGACCCCGCGTTCGGCGAGCGCGCTCCGCTCGGCTCCGCGCCCGCCGCCAACACGACCATCGGCGTCATCGCGACGAACGTGGGCCTGACGAAGGCGCAAGCAAGCCGCCTGGCGACGGTCGCCCACGACGGGATCGCGCTCGCCGTCCGGCCCGCGCACACGCCGCACGACGGCGATGCGCTGTTCGCGCTGGCCACGGGCGCGGTCGATGCGCCGGAGGAGTTCCTGCGGCTGTGCGCCGTGGCGGGAAGCTTGATGGCGCGGGCCATCGTGAACGCGATCCGCCATGCGACGAGCCTGCACGGCATCCCGTCGCTCGAGGAGGTACGCGCGGATGGCTGAGCTCCCGAGCATCGGCTTCATCGGAGCGGGCCGAGTCGCGGGCGTCCTGGCGCCGGCGTTCGCGGCTGCCGGCTACCGGGTGGCCGCGGTCGCGAGCAGGAGCGTCGCGTCGGCGGAGCGCGTGGCTGCGCTCGTACCTGGCGCTGTCGCGCCCGCCATCCAGAGCGCGCAGGGCGTCGTGGATGCCGCCGAGATGGTCTTCCTGACGACGAGCGACGGCGCCATCGGGCCGGTCGCGGACTCGCTGCGGTGGCGGGACGGGCAGGCCGCGGTCCACTGTAGCGGCGCGCTCACGCTCGAGCCGCTGGCCGCCGCGCGCAAGTACGGGGCGCTCGTGGGGTCGTGGCACCCGTTCCAGACGTTCGGCGCGGACGGGGCGTCCACCACGCTTGAGGGCGTGACGTTCGGCATCGAGGCCGACGCGGGCCTCTACGACCCCCTCGCCGAGCTCGCCGAGCGCGTGGGGGGCGTGGCGCTGCCGGTGCCCGCTGGGGCGCGGGCGCTCTACCACGCCGCGTCGGTGATGAGCTGCGGCTATCTGACGACGCTGCTGCACGAGGCGGAGGCGCTGTGGAAGCGCGCGGGGCTGCCGCCCGAGGCCGCGGGCCCGGCGATCGGCGTGCTCGCGGAGACGACGCTCGCGAACCTGCGGCGGGCGGGGGCCGGGGCGGCGCTTTCCGGCCCGACGGCCCGCGGCGACGAGGCGACCGTCCGCCTGCACCTCGACGCCCTGGCCGCCAGCGCACCGGAGCTGCTGCCGCTGTACGCGGCGGTGAGTGCGCGCTCGGCGGTGCTGGCCGAGGAGGTGGGACGCCCGGTGGGCGAGACGGACTGGGCCGCGCTGTTCGCTGAGTACGTGCCGCGCGCTGGACAGGAGGGATAACCGTGCCGATACGCATCACGAAGCTCCAGGAGATGAAGGCCGCGGGCGAGCGCATCGCCTGCGTCACCGCATACGACTTCCCGAGCGCGCGGCTCGTGCAGCAGGCCGGGTTCGAGGTCGTCTTGGTCGGCGACAGCCTCGGCAACGTCGTCTTGGGCTACGACACGACGATCCCCGTGACGATGGACGACATGCTCCACCACACCCGCGCGGTCGCTCGCGGCGCACCCGGCCTGCTCGTCGTCGCCGACATGCCGTTCCTCACGTTCAACGTGAGTGCGGACGACGCGCTCCGCAACGCCGGCCGGCTGCTCCAGGAGGGAGGCGCGCATGCCGTCAAGCTCGAGGGCGGCGCGCCGGTTGCCGGGACGGTACGGCGGCTCACGGAGGCGGGGATCCCCGTCATGGGCCACCTGGGGCTGACCCCGCAGTCGGTCAACCAGCTCGGCGGCTATCGCGTCCAGGGACGCACGATCGAGCAGGCGCAGCGGCTCCTCGACGACGCCGTCGCGCTGGAGGCGGCGGGCGCCTTCTCGATCGTGCTGGAGGCGGTCCCGGCGGAGCTGGCCAGGATCGTGACGCACCGGCTCCGGATACCCACCATCGGCATCGGCGCCGGCCCGGACTGTGACGGCCAGATCCAGGTGCTCCACGACATCTTGGGGTTCGGCGCGCGCCGGCCGAAGCATGCCAAGCGCTATGCCGACCTCAACGAGACGATCGGCACGGCGCTGGCCGCGTACGCCCAGGACGTGCGCGAGGGGAAGTTCCCGACCGCCGAGCACACTGAACCCATCGACGATGCCGTGCTGCGCGAGCTGCTGAGCGCCATCGAGCCCACGGCCTGAGCGGCCGCCGCGATGCGTCAGCTCTCCACGATCGCCGGCCTCCGCGACTTCACGCGCGACGCCCCCCGCCCGCTCGGCCTCGTGCCGACGATGGGTGCGCTGCACGCGGGCCACCTCGCGCTCGTGGCGGCGGCACGGGCGGAGTGCGCGTCGGTCGTCGCGACGATCTTCGTCAACCCGACCCAGTTCGGTCCGGCCGAGGACCTGGCCCGTTACCCGCGCCCGCTGGCGGAGGACCTCGCGGCGTTGGAGGCGGCCGGCGTGGCTGCCGCGTTCGTGCCGTCGGTCGAGGAGATGTTTCCCGCCGGGGCGGCGACGACCATTCACATGGACGGCCCCGCGCTGCCGCTTGAGGGCGAGGCGCGCCCAGGGCACTTCGACGGCGTGGCGACGGTCGTGGCCAAGCTGCTGCTGGAGGTGGGCCCCGACCGCGCGTACTTCGGGCAGAAGGACGGCCAGCAGCTCGCGGTGGTACGGCGGCTGGCCGCCGACCTCGACATGCCGGTGACCATCGTCGCGGTGCCGACCGTCCGGGAGGCCGACGGACTCGCCGTCAGCAGCCGCAATGCTTACTTGAGCGCGGAGCAGCGAGAAGCCGCGCCCGTGCTGTACCGGGCGCTCGCCGCGACGCGCGACCGGTTCCGCGCCGGCGCTCAGGCGCGGGCGGAGCTCGAGGCGGGCTGCCGCGCGCTGCTTGCGCAGCAGCCGCTGTTCGACGCGGTCGACTACGTGGCCGCGGTGGACCCGGACACGATGGAGCCGTGGGCGGGAGCGGGGCCCGCGATGCTCGCGGCCGCGGTCCGCATGGGGGACGTGCGGCTCATCGACAACGTGCTCATGGAGTAGCGCCAGGACGCGGGTGATAAACTGTGGAGGCCCAACGGTGTTGAAAGAGAGCCGCATATGGACTTCCTCAAGCGATACGATCCTCCCTCTGATTTGAAGGACCCCGTGATGCTGCTCGCCTTCGCCGGGTGGGCGGACGCCGCCGACTCCGCGACCCACGCGCTCCGGTATCTCGTCGAGAAGTCAGGCGCCTCCAAGTTCGCGGAGGTGGACCCGGAGGAGTTCTACAACTTCACGCGGGTGCGTCCGCATACGAACTTCGACGCCGAGGGGAACCGGTACATCGAGTGGCCGGCCAACGAGTTCTACGCGATCCGCGGCGGGGAGGGCTCGCCCGACGTGGTCGTGCTCGTGGGCGTCGAGCCGAACCTGAAGTGGCGGACGTTCACCTCATCGCTGGTGGCCTTGGTGAAGGAGCTCGGGGTCGTACGCGTGATCCATACGGGAGCGTTGTTGGACGCCGTGCCGCACACGCGGGAGCCGCGGCTGAGCGGGACCGCCGCGAGCCCCGAGTACCGCGGGCTGCTCAACGGCATCAGGGTGCGGCGCTCTCGGTACGCCGGTCCCACGGGCATCACTGGCGTGCTGATGGACGCGCTGCGCCGCGAGGGCGTGCCGGGCGTGAGCCTGTGGGGCCATGCCCCGCACTACCTGCACGTCTCTCCGAACCCCAAGGTGAGCCTGAAGCTCCTGAGCGGCATCGAGCGGCTCGTGAACGTCAGCGTGGACGTCGAGCCGCTGCGGTCGCAGGGCACGAAGTTCGACCGGCGCGTGGAGCGCGCGTTGGCGGAAGAGCCAGAGCTCAAGGAGTACGTGGAGCGCCTCGAGGAGCAATGGGACTCGCGCTGGGGTGACGGCTCGCGGACGGGCGACGGCGACGACGACATGCCTGAGCCCGAGCAGGCGGTGCTCGGCATCGAGGAGTTCCTGCGCCAAGCGCGGCAGGGGGACGCGCCGAGGTCCGAAGAGTGAGCGCGCGCGTCCACTCCGCGCCTTGACCCCCTTTCTGAGCGGCCCCTAGAATCCCTACGTGCAGGGACGTACGACGCGCTTGAGGACGGGCTTAGAGCTTCCTCGGCGCAGTGTCCCCTCTTCCAACCGTGATTGCGCGCTCACCATCGAGCGCGCTTCGTGTTTGCCGTTGCCTCCGCTACGGGTGGGTGCGTGATGGCGACGCGGTATATCTTCGTCACGGGTGGGGTCGTGAGCTCGGTGGGGAAGGGCATCACCGCTGCGTCCATCGGGCGCATCCTCACGAGCCGCGGCCTGTCGGTCTCCATCCAGAAGCTGGACCCCTATCTCAACGTGGACCCCGGCACCATGTCGCCGTACCAGCACGGCGAGGTGTTCGTCACCAAGGACGGCTGCGAGACCGACCTCGACCTCGGCCACTACGAGCGGTTCATCGACATCGAGCTGACCGAAAGCTCGAACGTCACCGCCGGGCAGGTCTACACCAGAGTCATCAGCAAGGAGCGCCGCGGCGACTACCTGGGTGGGACGATCCAGACGGTGCCCCACGTCACGGACGCGATCAAGGAGATGATGCTGCGCGTCGAGCGGGAGAGCTCGCCGGACGTCGTCGTCGTGGAGGTCGGTGGCACCGTCGGCGACATCGAGGGTCAGCCATTCCTCGAAGCGATCCGCCAGATGCGCAACGAGGTGGGGCGGGACAACGTCTTCTACGTCCACGTGACGCTGCTGCCGCACATCGGTGCCACGGGAGAGCTCAAGACCAAGCCGACCCAGCACAGCGTGAAGGAGCTGCGCGCGATCGGCATCCAGCCGGACGCCATCGTCTGCCGGGCGGACTTCGAGATCCCCGACGACGCGAAGGACAAGATCTCGCTCTTCTGCGACGTGCCGCGCGATGCCGTCATACCGCTCGTCACGGCCGACAACATCTACGAGGTCCCGATGATCCTCGAGGACGCGGGCATCGGCGACATCTTGGTGAAAGCGCTCGGCCTCCGCGCCAAGAAGCGCGACCTGGTGGCGTGGCGTGAGATGGTCGCGCGCATGAACGCGCTCAAAGACCAGCTGCCCGTGGCGGTCGTCGGCAAGTACGCGGACCTGCCCGACGCCTACATCTCCGTCCGCGAGGCGCTGCGGCACGCCGGCCTCTTCCATGACCGCGACGTCACGATCTCCTGGGTGCAGTCGGAGCACATCGAGCGCGACGGCCCCGACGCCTGGCTCAGCGACGTCTCGGGCATCATCGTTCCCGGGGGGTTCGGCGAGCGTGGGGTGGAGGGCATGATTAGCACGGTCTCCTACGCCCGGGCGCACGGCGTTCCCTACCTCGGTCTCTGCCTCGGCATGCAGGTCATGGTGATCGAGCATGCGCGCAACATGCTCGGACTCTCCGGAGCCAACTCGACAGAGTTCGATGCCGAGACGCCCGACCCGGTCATCGACCTGATGCCGGACCAGCGCGAGGTGACCGAGATGGGCGGGACGATGCGCCTGGGCAATTACCCCTGCCAGCTGGTCCGCGGGACCAAAGCCGCGGCCGCGTATGGGGCCGAGGAGGTGGTGGAACGCCACCGGCACCGGTACGAGTTCAACAACGCCTACCGCGAGCCCCTGCACGAGGTGGGGATGCTCGCGAGCGGCCTCTCGCCCGACGGGCGGCTCGTGGAGATCGTCGAGCAGCTCGATCACCCATTCATGGTGGGCGTGCAGTTCCACCCGGAGTTCCGCTCGCGCCCGCAGCGGCCTCATCCGCTGTTCAGCGGGTTCGTTGGCGCGGCGCGCGAAGTCCTTCGCGAGGGCGGGCAGCACGTGCTTCCGCTCGATGCCGAGGCGTCGGCGCTATCGGCCAAGCGGCGGGAGTCCGCGGGCTGACCGGACCGCGTGCGTCGCACCGTGAGCGACTGAAAGGGGTTGCAATCCTCGAAAACCGCGCGTACAGTCGTTCGTGACGCGGTCATCGCGTCACCCCTTCCCTCTACCGGCCGAAGCTCGATGCTCGGGCGCCGCACCCTTCCTTGATAAGGGCGCGCCGACCATAGCCATCCGGTTGCGAGTGACGTTTCTTCACCCCCACCTCCCCGATCCACACCGGCCGACCAACCCGATGCGCTCAAGCGGCGCCTGCCCGGTAGACCACAAGCACTGGCCGAAGTCCAACCCCACCCACCACACGAGTCCCCGACAACCCTGCTCGCGGAATACGCGGCCCGCCTGAGGCTGCGCCCTCAACGGATACGGAGAACCATTGACATGAACATCGCTGAACTGGAAGACAAGAGCTCGGAGGAGCTGACGGCCATGATCCAGGAGCAGGGCACCGCGAACGGCGACCTGCCGGCCAACATCCACCGTGACGAGCTGGTCTACCGGCTGCTCAGCGGCTACGCCGAGAAGGAGGGGTACCAGATCGCCAGCGGCGTCCTGGAGCTCGTGTCCGACGGCTACGGCTTCTTGCGGCAGAACGGACGGCGCCCCGGTCAGAACGACGTGTACGTCTCCCAGCAGCAGGCCCGGCGGTTCAACCTGCGCACCGGCGACCTCGTCGTCGGACAGGTCCGGACCCCGAAGGAGTCCGAGCGCTACTACGGACTGACGCGCGTGGAGGCGATCAACGGCATCGCTCCGGACGCGAACCGGCGCCGCGTGGCGTTCGAGAACCTCACCCCCATCTTCCCCGACAAGATCATGCGGCTGGAGAACGATCCGAAGGTGATCTCCACCCGCATGATCGACCTCCTCGCTCCCATCGGGCGCGGGCAGCGTGGCCTGATCGTCTCCGCGCCGAAGGCCGGGAAGACGACGCTCCTCAAGGACATCGCGGCCGGGATCACCGCGAACCACCCCGACGTCCACCTGATGGTCGCGCTCATCGGCGAGCGCCCGGAGGAAGTGACGGACGTGAAGCGCTCCGTGCACGGCGAGGTCTTCAGCTCGACGTTCGACGAGCCGGTGGAGGACCACTGCCGCGTCGCCGAGCTCTGCCTCGAGCGCGCCAAGCGCCTGGTGGAGCTCGGGCGGGACGTCGCGATCCTGCTGGATTCCATCACGCGCCTCACCCGCGCGTACAACCTGGCGGTGCCCTCGAGCGGCCGGACGCTCTCCGGCGGCATCGACCCGGTGGCGCTCTACCCGCCGAAGCGGTTCTTCGGCGCGGCGCGCAACACCGAGGAGGGCGGCAGCCTCACCATCCTGGCCGCCTGTCTCGTCGAGACCGGCAGCCGGATGGACGAGGTCATCTACGAAGAGTTCAAGGGCACGGGCAACATGGAGCTGCACCTGGACCGCAAGCTCGCCGAGCGGCGGACGTTCCCCGCCATCGACATCCAGCGCAGCGGCACCCGGCGCGAGGAGCTGCTGCTGGACGAGCTGACGCTGCGCCAGGTCTACCTGCTGCGGCGGATGAGCAGCATGATCGCCAGCGACTCCATGAACTCCGTCGAGGCGACCGAGCGCGTCATCGAGCGCTTGAGCCGCACCAAGAGCAACGAGGAGTTCCTCACGACGCTGACCAAGGAGATCTAGGCAGGGGCCGAATAGGGCCCGTGTTTCAGCGCGAACCGGGCCGCGGTCTGCTGCGGAGCCCGCCAGGGAAGCGGGCCGGAATCGCAAATCCGGTGTGATGAACCTATTGACAGCGATTTCCGCCTTGGCCTAGTATTTCCAAGTCCGATGGCGCGTCGAGCCCTTGACCGCCTGGCTCAGGGCATCGCTGGACCAGCGGGAGCCCGGGACAGGGGAGCGGCCAGAGGAACCGAAACGCAGTATCACAGCGGTTGGAGAGTCCCAAAACAGCGTGGTTCGGCCGGGTGCGCGGGAGGCAAGTTCCTCTTCATCGCCTGGGCCGTTGCTTGACAAACAGGCTGGTGAACTGGTAAAAACCGTCGCGGACATGTAACGGAGACGGGTGCCGTGAGCACCTGTCGATGTCGTGGCCGTTTTGGGGGACAGCTAGATCAGCGATGTGACTCTCGCCGCAACACCCATAGGGAAAAGGCGGCGCGCGGAGACCGAAGTCCGAGTTTCGAAGACCTGACACAACGGCAAGCCAAGGGGGTAGGAAGTGCGATTCAGCAAAGTAGGAATCATTGGAACGTTGATGGCAGCGGCTCTGGCCCTGCTCGTCATCCTGCCCGTCTTGGCGAGCGAAGGTCAGATCACCACGACCGACGGGACCGACACGGTGAATGTGGCCGTATTTGCGGTCGCCGACGCCGCGACGACGACCGACGACGCTGGAGAAGCGGCGTTCGTGACCAACACCAACTCGAGGGACACGAAAGTGGGGAACGTACTCTACGTGTCCAACAGGTCAAGCGCCTTCCGTAGGGTGTTCGTGACCATCACCAACCCTGGTCAGGCCGCCGCGAGCATCACAGCGGACGTCAAGAACGTCACCACGGGCGCTACGGCGCTCACGCTCACGCTCGAAGAGTCGACGTCGGGTGACGTGTTCCAGGGCATGTTCGACATCGTGACGACGGTGGCCGGTGGCGCAGACCCACCGCAGGTCGCCGGGACGGACGGTCACGAGATCCAGGTCCAGTTCGGCGCCATCGTCGTCAAATTGACCGTGGACGACAAGAAGCCGAAGATCGAGTCGACGACCCCGGACGACAAGAAGATCCAGACCAGCGACTCCGCTGACTTCTCGGCCACCATCACCGACACTGGCTCTGGCCTGCGGCCCGACAAGGCGGGCGAGGCAGGCTTCGGTTCCAGTGCGGACGTGGATGGCGACGGCGTCAACGACGAGCCCCTGTCCAACTCCAACGGGACTTCTGTGGATATCAAGATCAACATCGGGTTCACCGATGTTGACGGCAGCACTGGCTCCTCCGAGTTCTCCGGCCTCGCCAGCGCCGGTTGGACGACAGTGGCCGACGGTTTCTCATTCACGTTGACCAAGGGCAGTCTGGCCGAAGGGGACACCTTCTGGAACATCGAAGCCACGGACCGGGCTGGCAACAAGAGGACCACGGATGCGGATGGCTCGGCCGGTGCTAAGGACAACTTCACCCTGACCTTTGACAAGAAAGACCCGAAGATCGTGAAGGCGGAGACCGGCATTGGCTGGGACTCCGGCAAGGAAGAAGAGAAGAAGTCCCGCGATTCCATCAAAGTGACCTTCACCGAGGAGGGTAATGCCATCGTCGGTGGTGAGGTGGACCCGTCGAATGCAGATTTCCTAGACAACGGTACAGTCGATGCCATCGACTTCCGCGTCGAGGCGTCGAAGAGCGATACCTCGATACTCGCTATCGACAGTGTGATTCACCCGAACCTGAAGAAGAAGTCGGGCGGGCCCGAGAACCTGGGCGGGGCTGAATTCGAGACCAGGCATATCGTGTACATCAAGTTGAGCAACGACCTGGTGCCCGACGCCAAGCCGCGGATCAATCTCATCGGTAACCTGAGGGACAAGGCAGGCAGGGCTTCCCCGCCGCACTCCGTGGTTGCCGTCGACAAGATTGAGCCGAAACTGACCATCACGATCACCTCAGAGGGAGGTGCCGCGTCCAGGCCGGTCGCGGAAGGCGACTCAGACGACGAAATCAACATCCGTGTGGTCTCCGACGAAGACCTGAACACAGCACCCAGCATCTACTTCGTGGACTTCATCTTCGACAACCTCGCTTCCAACCGCCTCGAAGTGGACAGCGTGAGCACCGCCATTTCCATGAGCGCGGTCTCTGGTCTGGACAACACGTGGGACACGGACCAGGAGGCGGGGGGGGGCGGCAAGCCGGACAATAGTCTCATCGGCGTGCACATCGTAGCGACGGACAAGAACGGCAACGTGGGCGTGAATAAGGGCGTCAGCGTTAAGCCCAGCGACGCCACCGCTCCCACGGCGGCCAAGGACCCACCCGCGGCCGGTAACACGGTCGACCTCAGCAAGATGAGAAGCCCGCCC
>JACZSI010000128.1 GCA_022574265.1 Chloroflexota bacterium
AACGCCCAATCGCGGTTAGAACCCCGGAGGCACCGGCACCTGGTGCTGGAGCATGATCTCCTTGCGCTGCTTCGCCGACTCGATGATCGCCCACTGCACCTCGGCCGTGGCCATGCCCCAACGGCCGTCGTGGAACAGCGGCTTGTCGCTCCTGATCGCGTCGTAGAGCTCCATCACCTCGGAGTCCAGCGTCATGCCGGCGCCGCCCGGCTGCGGCACGGCCACGTCGCGCATGCCCTCGTCGTCGTAGATGTACATGCCCGCGGCGGACATGCGGATGTCCCCGCTCTCGCACGAGACGATGAAGACCCCCAGGTTGCCCGGCATCCAGGGCCGGTCGGCGCGGCCGCCGACGATCGAGCCCTCGCCGGGCGAGCCGAACCGCGTCCGCTCCTTGCCGGCCTCCTCGTCCACCTCGCCGGCGAGCATCGCCTTCCGCGTCTTCGCCCGGCTCTCGTGGCCCTTGTCCTCGCCCCACGACACCAGGTCCACGGAGTCGAAGTAGCCGTACGCGTTGTAGACCATCGTCACCGGCGTACCGTCCTCGAACTCAAGGTAGGCGGCGTAGTAGCCGGAGCCGTCCGGACGCTCCGGACGCCACCTCCCAGTCATCGCGCGCACGCTGCGCACGAGGCCGCCGCCGAGGTAGCGGACCGTCTCGATCTGGTGCGGCGCCTGGCGCCAGACGACGCCTCCGCCCATGCTCTCGTCCACCTCTTGCGGCATGCGCGGCCGGAGCATCCATCCCGTGTACGCCCACACGTTGATGGCCCGCAGACCGCCCAGCTCACCCGACGCGATGACCTTGCGGACGGCGTGCGTGTGCGGGCTCGTGCCCTGCGTCTGGCCGCCCGCGAGCAGCTTGACCCCGCTGCGCTCCACCGCGTCGAGCACGCGCTGGCACTCCTCCATCGAGACGCCCATCGGCTTGCGCAGCAGGATGTGCTTGCCCGCCTCCGCCGCGGTGATGGCGTTCTCGGCGTGGAACTGGTTGGGCGTGGATATCCAGACGGCCTCCACCTCCGGGTCGGCGCACAGCTCCTCGACGCTTGCGTACCCGTGCCCCCCGTAGCGCGACTCGAACGCGCGCAGCGCATGCGGACGGAGCGAGTCGGCGGCCGCGACGAGCTCGATCTGCGGGAGCCGCTCCAGCGTCGGCATGAACTCGGTGCTGCCGAAGCCGAGGCCCGCAACGCCAACCTTCAGGACCGCATCGCTCGCCATCGCCCCTCCTCTGGCTATGCGCCTGGGTCCGCGAACAACCCGCTCACCCGTAGGGGCGCACGGCGTGCGCCCTCCTTTAACGGGTGCGCTCCAGCAGCACGTGGCGCCGGTTCGTCGTATGCGGCCGGATGCGCCCCGGCCAGCGCCCCTGCTCCACCGCCGCGCCCCACGCCTCGCTCACCAGCACCTCCGGCGAGGCCAGCTCGTAGATCGCCGTGTACGCCGGCTCGCCCTCCAGCTCGACCGTCTGCAGCTTGCCGCCGAGCATGAGCTTCAACTCACGCCGTTTGAACCGCGCGATGGAGAGCACCCCCGGCACCGTCTTCAGCAACGGCACGTGCTCCGTGTCGTACACCTCGTTGAACTCGGCCTCGTGAGCCGGGTCGACGTCCATCCTCGCCATGAACAGGTAGTCGCCAGTGATGGGCATCGCTCGAAGCTCCTCGTCCGCTGATTTTGGCTACGCGTGCGCGGCGGCGGGCTCGCGCCAGGCGGCGTACAGCGGGTCCTCGTCGACGAACGCGCGCACGATGCCGTCGTACGTCAGCCAGAAGATATCGAGCGTCGTCTGCACCGCCTCCCGCACCTTGCTCTGCTCCAGGTCGCTCACCGCATAGCGCTCGATGGCGTACGGCCCCACCAGCATGTGCTCCTCGTCGACGGAGATGTGGACGGTCCAGTACTGGATGTCGGCGCCGTCGCGCTCGAACCCGTAGTGGTCCACCAGGCCCTTGACGACCTGCACCATGCGCCCGCTCGCCGTCCCTTCCAGGCAGAGGCCCTGGGACGCGTACAGCTCCAGCCACGAGCGCTGGGAGATGAGCAGCTCCCGCCATATCAGCAGCGCGGCGGTCTCCGGCAGCGGCTTCGTCGCGTTCAGCTCGGCCTTGGGGATACCGAGCGCCTCGCCGAACCGTATGTAGAGGTCCTTGTGGCCCGCCGTCCCGGTCTGCGCCCCCTCCGCCTCCTCCATCAGGTTCTCGGCCCACATGCGCTCGAGCTCCGAGTCCTCGGGCGAGCGCGCGAACATCGCGGCGATGGGCTTCGGGAAGGGCTTGGGGAAGAGCAGGTAGAACTGCTTCGCGAACCCCTGGAGCTGCGCCTTCGTCAGCTCCCCGCGCTGGATCATGCCGAACAGCGGGTGGTCCTTGCTGTGCTTGGCCGCAACCAGGCCCCGCATCTCTTCCAGGAACAGCTTGGGATCGATCGCCATGCCTCTCCCCTTCGCGGACTTCGCGTCCCTACCCGTATCCCCCCGTACTGTCGGGGCCGCCGCGGAACGGGACGAGATGCTTCGCCTGCCTGCGGCTGGCTCAGCATGACAACGCTAGGCCACTGTCATGCTGAGCGCAGCGAAGCATCTCGTAGCCGGTTCCCTGCTTCTTTGGCCGCGCGGCGCGAGCATAGCCGAGGCCTTCTCGGCACGCAACGGGGCCGCCCGGCCCGCCGTTGCGCCCCCGCCCCCGCTGCTCTAGGCTGAGCCCCGCGCCCCACACGCACGACCGGAGGCCCGCCATGGCACTCGTCGACCTCTCCCGCACCATCTACCCCAACATGCCGCGCATCCCCATCCTGCCCGAGGTCGAGTTCCTCCCCGTGCGCCGCATCGACGACGGCCACCCCCTCAACATCTCCGAGCTGCGCATCGCGACGCACGCCGGGACGCACGTCGACGCCCCGTGGCACTTCGTCCCCGGCGGCAAGACCATCGACCAGATCCCCCTCGACCGCCTCAGCGGGACCGGCGTGGTCGTCCCCGTCTCCCGCAAGGGCGGCGAGCCCATCCAGCCCGCCGACCTCGAGGGCGCCGGGATCGAGCCCGACGACATCGTCTTCCTCCACACGGGCTGGGGCGACAAGTTCGAGTCCGACGCCTACAACGACCACCCCTTCCTCGCCGACGACACCGCCCAGTGGCTCGTCGACCACGGCGTCAAGATCCTTGGCATGGACACGATCACCGTCGATATGCCCACGGCCGTGCGGCCACAGGGCTTCGCCTTCCCGGTCCACCACACGCTGCTCGAAGCCGAGGTGCTCATCATCGAGAACCTCACCGGCCTCGAGCAGATCGCCGGACAGCGCGTGCGGATCTTCGCCTTCCCGCTGAAGATCCAGGGGAGCGACGCCGGCCAGGCGAGGGTCGTCGCCGAGGTCGCCTAAGCCGAGTCCGCCAGCAGCCCCTGCCGTCATGGGCTGCGTCGGCGTATCGTGAGACCGGATGGACGTCGCACGCAGTCGAGTCAGCCTCAGCGGGCGCCGCAAACGAAAAAAACGCCCCACCCTTGGATTCTTGATCGGCAAAAGGCCACGCGCAAGCTAACGGCCAGGCCGACCAAGAATGAGAGCGTCCTACCGTTGGTCGGCGACTGCCCGCGCGGAGCAGGCCATCGTCGGCTCCATCAAGAACCGCGGGGGTAGGACCCTTCGGCTATCCGGGCCTTGCCTCGAAACGCTTCTCTCGCATCAGATGGGGAGAGCAAAGAGCTTGCCCTGAGCCCGTCGAAGCCTGCCCTCAGCACAGTCGAAGGGGGGCCAAGCCCCTCTGCCGGGGCACGGGGGTGTCCCCCGTATGTGGCTTTACCACCCCCTTCCTGGCGAGAGCCTGCCCTGAGCCTGTCGAAGGGAACGGAGCCGGGGGATGGTCGAAGGGCGGTGGAGCACCCGACGCCGCATCTCGTGCACCGGACGAGAGGGTGTGCAGAGGGGCTCGGCCCTCTGCCGGGGGCACGGGGGTGTCCCCCGTCGCTGGCTATTCTCCCCCTTCCTGGCCAGCAAGGAGGCGCACGGGGATGGTCGAAGGGCGGTGGAGCACCCGTCGCGTTTCGCTCACCGCACGGGGTGTGCAGAGGGGCTTGGCCCCTCTGCCGGGGGCACGGGGGTGTCCCCCGTCGCTGGCTATTTCTCCCCCTTCCTGGCGAGAGCCTGCCCTGAGCCTGTCGAAGGGAACGGAGCCGGGGGATGGTCGAAACGGTCGTGGGGCACCGAGCCTAGGGGAACGGAGCAAAGGTTTCGAGGCAGCCCACGACGACGCGAGAGTTGCTAAAGTCGGGCCCGCGAGGAGGTGACCCATCATGGCCGATGTCATTCACGCAGTGGATCCCGAGGTCGCCGGGCTCAGCGTCGACGAGATCGCCCGCCGGTATACGGCGCGCTTCCTGGAGCGCGAGCCCGACTGGGACGCCTTCGCCGACGCTCGGGAGGAGGGCTACCGGCGCGCTCAACACCGTTTCATCGGCGCCGGCGCGTCGGGAAAGCACGACGACGCCAACGTCATCCCGCCGCGCGGGTTCACCCTCAGCGTCATGTACGTCGAGCCGGGCCAGGGAAACGCCGCTCACACCCACGAGGTAGAGGAGGTCTTCTTCGTGCTGAAGGGCCAGCTCACGGCCTTCTTCGAGGATGAAGAGGGCCACCGCGCCGACGTCAGGCTGGGGCCGTGGGACTGCGTTTCGTGCCCGCCCGGCGTGGTGCACGGCTACGCCAACCAGAGCCTGGAGCCCGTGTACTTCCAGGTCATGCTGGGGCGGGCCAGGCCTGAGCTGATGGGCTACGCGGACCCCGGCCTGCTCGAGGGGCGCGACGCCCATCTGCGCGGATCGACGCCGTAACGTACGCACCGAAGGACAGTGTCATGGTCGAAGCGGCCAAGAAGCTGGAGGTCCCGCGCTTCTCCCTGGAGGAGCGCGAGCGCCGCTGGGCGCGCGTCCGCGGCCTGATGGACCGCGACGGCATCGACGTGCTCGTCGCACCGCCGAATACCGGCCACTGGGACCACTTCCAGGCCAACGTCCGGTACCTCACCGGCCTCGGCGGCAACTGCGTCGAGGCCGCCGCCGTCTTCCCGCGCGACGGCGAGGTGAGCGGCATCGTCGTCTCCGTCCCGCCACTGGACGTCCACCTCGGCTCGCAGGACTGGGTGAGCGACGTCCGCGACTGCGGCCGCTTCTTCGGCAAAGGCATC
>JACZSI010000129.1 GCA_022574265.1 Chloroflexota bacterium
ACCTGGCCGTGCTCGCCGCCGGCTCGTTCCGCATCGAGTCGGTCGTCCCGGTGGATATGTTCCCGCAGACGCACCACGTCGAATGCGTGGCGACGCTCACGTTGGACGAGGACCGTCGCGCCCGGCTGGAAGCGCGGCGAAGCCTCGTGCTCGCGTCGTCCTCGCCGCGACGCAGCGACATCCTCACGCGCCTGGGCCTCGGGTTCGAGCTCGCGCCGTCCGGCATCGACGAGGGCGCCTACGGGGGTACGGGCGAGGGCACCGCCACGGAGGTCGCCCTCGCGCGGGCGATGGCGAAGGCGCGAGCGTCAGCGGCCGCTCGGGACTCCGGCACGGTCGTCGGCGCCGACACCGTCGTCGAGCTCGATGGAGCGGTCCTCGGCAAGCCGGCCGATGCGGCGGAGGCCACGGCCATGCTGCGCTCGCTGCGCGGGCGGGAGCACCGCGTCATCACGGGGCTCGCGCTGGTCGATGCCGCCACGGGCGAGGAGCGCTCCGGCTATCGTGCCTCGCGCGTCATCATGCGTGACTACACCGACGACGAGATCGCGGCGTACGTGGCCAGCGGCGACCCGTTCGACAAGGCAGGCGCCTACGCCGTGCAGAGCGAGACGTTCGCGCCCGCCGCGGAGGTCCGGGGCTGCTACCTCAACGTCGTCGGGCTGCCGGTGTGCGAGCTGCTGAAGGTCGCGGCCGGCTTCGGATTGCGGCTCGACCCCTCGCCCGCGCTCCCGTGGCCGGAGCTCGAGCGCTGCCCGCAGTGCGCGGCCCGCGCCGCCGGGCGCGCCAGACGGCCGCGCAAGCGATGAACTTCTTCGGCATCGGCAACATGGAGCTGATCGTCGTCCTGCTCGTTGCCCTGCTCGTCCTGGGGCCGGCGCGGATGGTGGACGCGGCGCGCACGGTGGGCAAGTTCTGGAACGAGGCGCAGCGCACGCTACGCTCGGTCGCGGATACGGCCACCGCGCAGCTCGACGCGCGGCCCCCGGCCGAGGCGAGCGAGCCGGAGCCGAGCCCCGAGGGCTCGGTGGCGCGCGGCGGCGGCGAGCCGGACGAAGCGCCGGCGCCCGAGCCGCCGGAGGAGCCGCGTGGCTGAGAGCGGCATGACCCTGCGCGAGCACCTCGACGAGCTGCGCCGGCGGCTCATGTTCGTCGTCGCGTTCCTCCTCGTCGCGACGATCGTGGCGTTCTTCTTCCGCGACCCCGTGCTGCGCTTCCTGCTCGAGCCTGGCTTCGGCGGCTCTGGCGAGAAGCCCATCGCGACCGAGGTGCTCGAGACCATCAGCGTGACCTTCAAGGTCACGCTCCTGGCCGGCCTCGCCGCCTCGCTCCCCGTGATCCTCTACCAGGTCATCATGTTCGCGTCGCCTGGCCTCACCGCCCGGGAGCGCCGGTACCTCTTCCTGCTGCTCCCCGGCGTGCTGACTGCTTTCGGTGCGGGCGTCGCCTTCGCTTACTACGTCCTCCTGCCACCCGCGCTCAACTTCCTGTTCCTGTTCCAGGGCGATGTCGTCGACATCCAGCCTCGCGTCGCCAGCTACATCAACCTCATCACGACGCTGATGTTCTGGATGGGCGTCGTCTTCGAGATACCCATCGTCATGTTCGGGCTGGCGCGCCTGGGCGTCGTGACGCCGCGGTGGCTCGGCCGCTTCCGGCGCCTCGCCGTCGTCTTGGCCTTCGTGGCCGCCGCCATGATCACGCCCACCTTCGACCCGGTGAACCAGACGCTGGTCGCCGTGCCGATCATCGTGATGTACGAGGCCGGCATCCTGCTCGCGCGTCTCGGCCAGCGGCTCCGGGGGCGCGGGCAGCCGCGGGAGCCCAAGACGCCGCTCGTGCGCCGCGTCGGCCGCAGGCTGCGGTTCTGGGACCGCGGCGGCGCTGGGGGGTAGGCAGCCATCGCCGCCATCGCGCAGCGGCTCTCCCGCGCGACCCCTTTCTACTACGGCTGGATCGTGGTCGTCGTCGCGGGCGTGGCCAACGCCTCGCGGGTCTCCAGCGCCGTCGAGGTATCGAGCGTGTTCGTCCCGGCGCTCGTGGCCGAGTTCGGATGGAGCCGCACCCTCATCGCCAGCGCCACGACCCTGGGTGGAGTCGCGACCGCGCTGTCCGGTCCCATCGTCGGCCGCATCCTCGACCGCTACGGCGGGCGCATCGTCGTCCCCCTGGGCGCCCTGGCCGTCGGGGCCGGCTGCATCGCGCTGGCCAGCGTGCAGACCGCGGCGGTGTTCGTCGTCGTCTACGCCCTCGTCCGGATGGCCGGACAGAGCTTCATGCAGTTCCCGAACCAAGTCACCGTGGCGAAGTGGTTCGAGCGGCGCCGGGGCACGGCCACCGCCCTGCTGGTCGGCATCGGCTCGGTCGGCCTGATCGTGGCGCCCGTGGCCGTCCAAGCCATCATCGGCCGTGCGGGCATCGGCGCTGCCTGGATCGCGCTGGGCGTGCTGGCACTGAGCCTGGGCGTGCTGCCGACCCTGCTGCTGAGCGCGCGGCGGCCGGAGGACCTGGGGCTGCGGCCGGACGGCGCCGAGCGCGAGGCCGCCGTGGCGGAGGCGGAGCCGAGCGGGGACGGCGACCCGGCCGCCGACTGGACGGTCCGTGAGGCTCTACGCACGCGGGCGCTCTACCTGCTGCTGGGCTCGACCGTCTTCTTCTCGCTCGCCTCCACGGGCGTTGGCTTCCACCAGCTCTCCTACTACCTGGAGCGCGGCATCTCGCCGGGGACGGCCGCCGCGGCCGTGAGCAGCTTCGCCTTCGGCCTGATGGTGGGGGGCATCATGTGGGGCTGGCTGGCCGACCGCTTGCGCGTGCAGCTGCTGCTGACCGTCGAGTATGCGATGGCCGCGGTCCTGATGCTGCTGCTGCTCGGCGTGCGCACGCCCGTCCAAGCGCTGCCGATCTCCTTCGGCTTCGGCATGCTGGTGGGCGGGGCGCTGGCCATGCCGACGCTGCTCCTCGCGGCCTACTACGGCCGCCGCTACCTGGGCTCGATCGCGGGCATCTTGCAGATGGCGCGAGGCCTCGCGCTGGGGTCGGGGCCGCTGGTGGCGGGCATCATCTACGACCTGAACGGCTCCTACGCGCCCGCGTTCACGGCGTTCTCCGTCATGTGCGTGGGCGCCGTCGTGATGATGGCGTTCGTGCGGAGGCCCGTTCGGGGGTAGGACGAGGCCGTCGTCGTGGACGGGGGGGCGAGGAGGGGAGTGCCATCACCGGCGGGCGGCTGTTGGTGCCGTTCCCCTGCGACCGCTGTCGTGGACGGAGGGGGAGTGCAGAGGGGCGGAGCCCCTTTGCCGGGGGTGCGGGGGGTGTCCCCCGCACTCGATGAAATCGCCCCCTTCCTGGCCAGGAAGGGGGACGGGGGGATGGTCGAAACGCTTGTGGGGTGTCGCCGCCGCGCTGTGCGGAGGGAGCGCCGCGGAACCTAGCTCTTCTCGCTCGTGGCCTCGGACTTGTCCTCGGACGCGCTCTCGTCCTTAGGCTCCTCGTCCTTGCCCCCGGTGACGGCCGAGCGGAACTCGCGTATGCCCTTGCCCATGGCGCGTCCGACCTCCGGCACGCGGCTCGCGCCGAAGATGACCAGCACGATCGCGAGGACGACCACGAGCTCTTGCCAACCGATCCCTAGAGGCATAGCGCAATCAGCATAGCGCGGGCGGCCCCCGCAGGCAACGGCGTTGCGGGGCCGGTTGCGCTCAGCGCACGGGTGCCGCGCTCGGCACTTGTGCCCTGGCGATCAGCTCCGTCAGCGCCAGCTCGGCGCTCGCGCCGCCCGTCTTCATCGCCAGGTCCGCCTCGACCAGGAGGGCGTAGAGCCGCCGCACGGCTTCGGGGGGGAACCGGCGCGCTTGGTCTGCCACCTTGCGCACGACGAAGTCGGAGCCGGTGCCCAGGCGCTTGCCCCACTCGTCCCTGGCGACCTTCGATCGAGCGAGCTCCTGCGCGATGGCGACCATGCGGGCCTGGCGCGCGATCATCGTGATCTGGGCCTGGGCCGAGGTGCTGCCGCCGAGCAAGCGCGACATCACTTTGAGCGCCGCGTCCGTCCGGTTCTCCATCACGGCGTCGACCAGATCGAAGATGCTCGATTCCCGCGTCTGGGCGACCAGCGCGCTGACGTCCTCGGCGGTGATCGGCCCCTCCGCGCGGTAGATCGCCAGCTTCTCGATCTCCGAGTCCAGCGTCCACAGGTCGGAGCCCACGTGCTCGACCAGCAGCGCCACCGCCTGCTGCTCGATCTGCGCGCCCTTGGCCTCCGCGCGCTTGCGTACCCACGAAGCGAGGGCATCGCCACGTGGCGCCGTGAACTCGCGCGATTTCGCGCGCTCCGGGCCCAACTTGCTGATCTTGCCGCGTAGGGGGTTGCTCGGCGCGATCTTGCCTTCGAGGAACACGGCGTCGGTCGAGGTCGGGAGCCGTTCGAGCAGCTCCACGAGGCCGGCGGCCGGGTCTGCCGCCGCGTTCGCGGGACGGCCGCGGCCCCGCTGGGCGCGGTCGTCGTCGGCGGTGGCCAGCAAACCGCTGACGATCACGAGCCGCCGATCCGCCAGGAACGGGGTGACCATCGCGGCCGCGCCGAAGCGGTCGAGGCTGAACTCGCCGGCGCCCAGCCGCGTCACGTTCGCGTCGCGGACCTCCGGCGGGCCGACGAGCTCCAGCAGCTCGCCGAGCGCCTCTTGCGCCGAGAAGCCGTCGTCGCCGTGGAAAATGTAGATCATCGCTGGGGTGTTGGGAGGCCGGATGCCAGGGGGCCGGGCTTCGCTCTGGGGCCGATAGCGGCCTATACTTTCCGTGCCTGTTGTTCCTGGGGAAGGAGGGGTCGTGGCGCTCTTCGCGTTCCTGCGCCGACTCGGGACCGTAGTCTACTTGATGACCCATCCGGACGTGCCACTCCGGCTGAAGACGCTGCCGGTTCTCGCCCTGGCGTATGTCCTGTTCCCCCGGGACCTCGTCATCGACTTTCGTCCGCTCGGCCTCGGCCTCATCGACGACCTCATCGTCGTCACGGTGCTCCTGGGCATCTTCACCTCGCGCGGCTGGTACCACATCGAGCGGGCGAAGAAGGGCAAGGACGACGCGATCCCGACCGCCTTCGAGGTCGTGAAGCCCGACGCCGAGCCTGAGGACGGCGACGGCGACGGC
>JACZSI010000130.1 GCA_022574265.1 Chloroflexota bacterium
TTGACGCTGCGCCCTTGCGAAACCTAGCATGCGCCCCGCATCCACGCGGCGCACGGTCGATGGAGCCTCATGCGGAACCAGCCTACGAACGGTCCCGAGTATGCACCGGAGGCCTGTGACCCTTGCGCGTGTTGTTGTCGTTTCTGGACCATCGAATAAGACGGCGAGTCTCCAAGAGGCCCGCCGTCTTTTTGTCGTCAAGGGAGGAGTTATGACCACAGCGAAGCCAACGCCGCCGGGGACCCACGTCAAGCCCACCCCGCCGGAGATCTTCATCGCCCACGACGTCTGCATGGAGACGCGCTGGGAGAACATGTACGGCCGGGGATACCTGACCCCCGCTTCCATCTTCTTCATCCGCAACCACACCGCGACGCCGATCATCGACGCCAAGACCTGGCGGCTCCGCGTGGAGGGGCCAGGCGTCGCGAACCCCTTGGAGCTCACCTACGACGATATCCTGGCGATGCCGTCAACGACGGCCGTTCGACACCTGGAGTGCGCCGGGAACGCAAGGGTGTTCTTCGAGGAGCATCAGGGAAGACGGGCGAAGGGCCGGCCGTGGCGGTTCGGCTCCTACGGCGTCGCCGAGTGGACCGGCGTGGCGCTCCGCGAGATCTTGGAGCGCGCGCGGATCAAGCCCTCGGCGGTGGACGTCATGCCCACGGGGCTGGACGACAAACGCGTCGAGCGCCCCATGCCCGTGGCGAAGGCCATGCAGGACGACACGCTGCTGGCCTATGCCATGAACGGCGACGTGCTGCCTCCCGACCACGGCTTCCCCGCCCGCGTCATCGTCTCGGGCTGGGTCGCGGTCAACAGCATCAAGTGGGTGGGCACCATCTTCGTGTCGGAGGAGCCCATCTACGTCGAGCGCAACACGGTCGAGTACGTGCTCGCGGGGCCCGGTTACGCGCCAGAGCCCCCGGCCCTCGGCCCCGTCTTGACGACCACGCCGGTCCGGAGCGCGATCGCCCTCGCCTGGCCGGCGAGCTTGCAAGCGGGCTCCCGCATCATCCGTGGCCACGCCTGGTCCGGGACCGGAGCGATCGCAGCGGTGGAATACAGCCTCGACGGTGGGCGGAGCTGGGCCCCCGCGGAGATCCGAGAGCCGAACATACCGGCGGCTGGCTGCCGCTGGGAGTTCCTCTGGGACGCCAAGCCCGGAGCGCACACCATCACCACGCGCGCGACGGACACCGAAGGCCACACGCAGCCTGCTCCCGACACCGTCCCGTGGAACGACCGCGGCTACGAGTGGGGGGCGTACGTGGCGCATCCCGTCGAGGTGGTCTAGGATTCCGGGAGCCGGGGCGCCGGCCCGCTCGCCACTCATCGTTCGCGTCACACGGAGGGCAGCATGCTGTTCATCGACAACGAGACGGTCAAGCAGGTGCTGTCGATGCCGGAGTGCATCGAGGCGCAGGACATCGCCTTCCGCGGACTGCCCTCCGGCGCCTCCGTGCACCGGCCGCGGATCGACCTCTACGTGCCGACGGAGCGCACCGACGCCTACTACCGCTGGGGCACGATGGAGGGCGCCAGCAAGGAGCTCGGCGTCTTCGCCATCCGCATGAAGTCCGACATCCTCTACTGGCCGACGGACGAGCAAGGCATCCAGAAGGAGGAGAAGTACTCGGTCAGGCCCGGCCTCTACTGCGGGCTCGTCTTCCTCTTCGACACCAACAACGCGGAGCCGCTTGCCATCATCAACGACGGCATCCTCCAGCACATGCGCGTGGGCGGCGGCGCCGGGCTCGGCGCCAAGCACCTCGCTCGCGAGGACTCGCAAGCAGTCGGCATGATCGGCTCGGGCGGCATGGCGCGGACCTACCTCGAGGCGCTCTGCGCCGTGCGCGACATCCGGCGCGTGCGGGTCTACAGCCCCACGAAAGCCCATCGCGACGCCTACGCCAAGGAGATGTCCGCCAAGTTCGAGATCGACGTGCAGTCCGTCGACCGCCCCGAGGCCGCGGTCGAGGGCGCCGACATCGTCGCCGCGTGCACGAACGCGCAGGAGCCGGCGCTCTTGGGCCGCTGGCTGGCCCCCGGCATGCACGTGACCGACGTGCGCGGGGAGCTGGACGGCGAGGTATACGAGCGGGCCACGGTCACGGTGAAGCAGGGCGTCTC
This sequence comes from Chloroflexota bacterium, assembly GCA_022574265.1. GTDB lineage: Bacteria > Chloroflexota > Dehalococcoidia > Lucifugimonadales > Australimonadaceae > JADFRC01. The sequence goes on from JACZSI010000130.1 coordinate 2,134, forward strand.
GCATTCGCGCCCCCGGAACGAAGACGCCAAGCACATGGGCGACGGCTACAACAACGGCGACTACATGGCGGGCAACGAAGAAGAGCTGGCCCGCCTCCCCGCCCGGTTGCGCGAGGGCAGGGTGGGCGACAGCGGCGATTTTCCGACGTTCAACGACCTCGCCAGCGGCGCCATACCGGGCAGGACGTCGCCCAGCGACATCACGCTGTACCTGAACAGCGGGAACCAGGGGCTGCAGTTCGCCGCGGTCGGCTCGGTCGTCTACAAGAAGGCGAAGGAGCAGGGCCTGGGGAGGGAGCTCCCCACCGAGTGGTTCCTCCAGGATATCCGGGACTGAAGGAGGAGAGATGCTGTTCATCGACAACGAGACCGTCCAGAGCGTGCTGACGATCGCCGACGCCATCGACTCCCAGGACGTCGCGTTCCGCGGCCTCGCCGACGGCGGCTCGATACACCGCCCGCGCATCGACATGTACGTGCCGACCGGCCGCGAGCACGACTACTACCGCTGGGGCACGATGGAGGGCGCCAGCCGCGACCTCGGCGTCTTCGCCATCCGCATGAAGTCCGACGTCATCGAGTGGCCCGAGGACGAGAACGGCAACTGGACCGAGGAGAAGTACTGCGTCGAGCCCGGCACCTACTGCGGGCTCGTCATGCTCTTCAGCACCCGCAACGGCGAGCCGCTGGCCATGATCAACGACGGCTTCCTCCAGCACATGCGCGTGGGCGCCGGCGCCGGCCTCGGCGTCCGCTACCTCGCCCGCGAGGACTCGCGCGTCGTCGGCATCCTCGGCTCCGGCGGCATGGCCCGCACCTACCTCCAGGCCTTCTGCAACGAGCGCCGCATCGAGCGGGTCCACGTCTACAGCCCGAACAAGCAGCACCGCGAGTCGTACGCCGCCGAGATGAGCGACCTGCTGGACATCGACGTGACGCCCGTCGACGACCCCGAGAGCGCCGTGCGAGGCGCCGACATCGTCGCGACCTGCACCGACTCGATGCGGCCCGTCTTGAAGGGCGCCTGGCTCGAGCCCGGGATGCACGTGACCAACCTGGGCGGGTACGAATTCGACGCCGACGTCGCCAAGCGCGCCGACGTCACCGTCCGCCAGGGCGTCAGCGGGCTGTCGATCGCGCCCGGCACCGAGCGCGTCGAGTACGGGCGCGGCCACAGCCCCGTGGCCTACGTCGCGGGCACCGAGGAGGAGATGAAGCGCATCCCGCCGGCCGCCGAGCGCTTCGGCATGAACCAGAACCACCCGACCTTCACCGACCTCGTCAGCGGAGCCAGCCCAGGCCGCAACACGCCTGATGACATCACGGTGTACATCAACAGCGGGAACCAGGGACTCCAGTTCGCTGCCGTCGGCTCGGTCGTCTACAACAAAGCCAAGGCAGCGGGGATGGGCCGCGAGCTTCCGACGGAGTGGTTCCTACAGGACATCCGCGACTGACAAGGGCACAGCCCTTGACCCAAACGGGGTAGCGCCGCCCATGCGGACGGTGCGTCATCGTTCAACGCGGGCTGTGCTCCTCGCCCGGTGCGCCCAACCCGCGCGTCGGCTCCGCCCGCTCGTGCTGAGCCCGTCGAAGTACGAGCAGAGGGTTGCCGTGAGCAGCGCTGCTCGTAAGCGAGCCTGCCCCGGGACATCCTTGGCCGTGCGGCCGCCCCCGCGAGGGCGTATCGTTGCCGCCGTCATCAACGGCACATAGGGGAGGTGCGACGTGGCATCGAGCACGGCAGAGGCGCAGCGGGTCCGCGACGGCGTCGCCAACCTCATCCGCAACTGCGTCGGCGTCGAGAACGGCGAGTCGGTCCTCCTGCTGAACGAGCACGGCGGCGTCGACCCCGCCATCGTCTCGCTGATGGAGGACGGCATCCGGGAGGCCGGCGGCACCGCCTACTCCATGTGGGTGGACCCGCTCACCGGCATCCGCGAGATGCCCAAGCTCCTCGGCAACGCCATCGTCGCGGCCGACAAGCTGGTGATGAACGCGAACCTCAACCGCGTCATCATGCTGGAGCACCTGCGCGCCAACGACCGCGCGGACCTCGTGCGGATCAACAACCGCACCCGCACGCCCGACCGCATCAGCTCCGAGCACGCTCGGTTCGACTGGCGGCTCGTGATGGAGCTCGCGCACAAGATCGAGGAGATCACGGCCGCCGCCACGGAGTGGGAGATCACCACGCCGCACGGCACCAAGATGCAGGGCCGCATCGCCTCCGGCAGCGACGTCGCCGACGCCTTCTTCGTGCAGGACGCCGAGGCCAGCCGCACCGAGCGCGTGTTCCCCGGCGAGGTGTATGCGCCCGTCGGGTCCACGGACGCCCACGGCATCATCGCCTTCGACCACCCCGGCATCGCCGACAAGGACCGCTTCGACAACCCCATCATGGTCACGGTCGAGGACAACATGGTGACCGGCATCGAGTGGCGCGAGGAGGCCACACGCCCCAACGAGAAGGACGACCCGTCCGGCAGCACCGTGTGGACGCGCGCGGGTCTCATCCGCCTCCTCGACGCGAACGAGGAGAAGTACGGCCACGAGCGGGCGTACGTGGTCGACTCGTGGCACGGCGGCATGCACCCGAAGGCGGAGAAGCGTGCCGGCCAGCAGAGCGACACGAAAACGATGCACTTCCACATCGGCCGCGTGCCCAGCGCCCGCTCCACCTACATGTCGGACCAGACCGTCGTGCTCGACGGCGTGCCGTTCTGGGAGAACGGCCGGCCCGCGCTCCTCGACGACCCGGAGGTCAGGGCCATGGCCGCCGAGTACGGACAGAAGCTTGGTTGAGGCGAGGGTGAGCACAAAGGAGGGCACCAATGGCGCAGGCAACCAAGGCATACACGGAGCAGCAGTTCATCGAGGACGTGCGCGACGCGTTCGCGTCCAGCAGGGACGCACGGCTCCAGGCGCAGACCATCGCCGACCGCCTGCGCGAG
>JACZSI010000131.1 GCA_022574265.1 Chloroflexota bacterium
GCGTTGCGGCCGATGGCCGTCTCGGTGCGGGCGCGCTTGCCGGTCCGGATGGCGCTATGGAAGAGGTGCGCCAGCCCGCCCCCGGCCATCCCGGCCCGGCTCGCCGTGCCGAAGGCGTCCCGCACCTGTCCCAGGATCTCCGACTCGCCGATGATCTGCGAATCGAGGCTCGATGCCACCCGGAAGAGGTGCGTGACGGCCTCGTCCGCGCCGAGCGTATAGACGTGCGGCCGGAGGTACTCCGGGTCGACGCCGAGCTCGTCGGAGACGAAGCCATCGAACGCGGCGCTCCCGTGCTCCTCATCGCGCACGACCGAGTAGACCTCGGTCCGGTTGCACGTCGAGAGGATGACCCCCCGGCCCGCGTGCCGTTCGAGCGTCGCCAGCGCGGACGGTAGCCGCTCGCCGGAGATGGAGAGCGTCTCGCGCACGGCCAGCGGCGCGGAGCGGTAGCTGAGACCCGTCAGGAAGACGAACAAGGCATCCTCGCCGTTACGATGTCTGGGTGGCGCCGGGTGCCAGCGCGTCCAGCAGCCGGGCCTTGGCCTCGTCGGTGCGTCCGGCCCCGACCAGCTCGAGCAGCTCGGGGTCCATGGCGTCCTGCCATGCCTCCGGGGTTGCCGTCGTCTTGCGGCCGCGCAGCTCGGCGCGCACCTCGCCGAGCACCTCGGCCGCGTCCGCCCATGCGAGGCACCGGCAGTAGGCGTCGTGATCGACGTGCGGCGGGTTCTGCGTGCCGCCCATGAGCTCGCGCAGCTTGCGCGCCAGGGCCGGGCTCGTCCCGGCGGTCGAGATCGCGACGGTCACGGGGCCGCGCTCGACGACCGACGGCGCGATGAACCCGCACAGCGACGGCACGTCGACGACGTTGAGCAGCGTCTTCTCGCGCTCCGCCTCCGCGTGCACGGCGCGGTTGACCGCCTCGTCGTCGGTGGCCGCGACCGCAAGCACGGCTCCGGCCAGGTCGCCGTGGACGTAGCCGCGCCTGATCCAGCGCAGCTCGCCGCTCTCCGCGAGCCGCTCGAGCTCCGGCGTGGCCGATGGGCTGACGAGCATCACGTCGGCGCCGGAGGCCAGCAGCTGCGTGACCTTGCGCTCGGCGATCTCGCCGGCGCCGATGACGACGCAGCGGCGGCCGTCGAGGTCGAGGTAGGCGGGGTAGTAGCGGCTCACTTGGCGTCCTCGTACTCGTGCTCGACGAAGTAGCGCACGCGCGTCTTCTTGAACTCGCGCGTGCTGTAGAGCAGCTGGTACTCGGTGATGCCGGTGGCCTCGGAGATGTCCTTCGCCACGCTCTCGCAGCGCATCTTGCCGGTGGCGTGGATCATCGTGAAGTGCGTGTAGGGCCAGTCCGGGAAGGTCGGCCGCTGGTAGCAGTGCGTGACCCACGGGCTCTCGGCCATCTTGAGGCCGACCTCCTCGGCGCGCTCCTCGGGGACCGTCCACACGGCCATCGCGTTGGCCCGGAAGCCGGCCCTGCGGTGGTGCAGCACCGCGCTGTAGCGCCGCATGATGAGCCGCTCCTGCGCCTCGACCGTCCAGTCGAACAGCTCCTGGACGCTCATCCCGAGCCGCTCCGCCATCGGGTCGAACGGCCGCGGCTCCAGCGGCAGGTCCTCCTGGAGCTCCAGGATGACGGCCCTATCGAGCTCGGAGAGCTCGCGGGCCTTGTTCCAGTCGGCCCTCGCCTCCGGCTTCTTCTTGACGGCCGAGCCGCTTTGCCGTAGCCGTCCGGCGAGTAGTACTCGTAGGCCGCGCTCTCCTGCTTCACCATGTCGAAGTTCACGCCGATCTTGAAGAACCGGATCGTCGGCATCGTGCGGGCGCTCTCCGCGCCGGTCTCCTCCGCCATGCTCGCGATCACCGTATCGAGCTCCTCGTGCGGCGGCACCGCGAGCGTGAACCACAGGTTGAAGTAGCCGTCCCGCTCGTAGTTGTGGCTGACGCCGGGGTGCTGGTTGATGCGCTGGGCTGCCGCGTCCAGGCGCTCCTTCGGATAGCGGAAGGCCACGAGCGTCGTCTTGTAGCCGAGGCGCCGCGTGTCGAAGATGGCGCCGATCTGCCGCACGATGTTGGCCTTCCGCAGCCGTCCGAGGCGCGCCAGCACGTCCTCCTCGCTCGTGCCCAGCTCGTTCGCCAGGTCGAGGTACGGGCGCTCCGTCATGGGGAAACGCGACTGGATCAGGTTCATGAGCTTGCGGTCGGTCAGGTCCAGCTTGCCCGCGCGCGTGCCCGTGCTTTTCGCGGTCTTCGTTGCCATGTCACTCCTTGCGGGTCTGGTCTGCTCGTGTCTTCACGCTCGGGACGCCGGCTTGCGTTTCCGGGCCGGCGCCTGATAGGACGCCATCAGGCTGACCAGCACTTCGTCGGTCAGCCGGGTCAGCTGTTCGAGGGCCGAGCACACGTCCTCGGCGCTCGCGCCACGGCTCAGCAGCGACGGCTTGATCGCCTCGACCGTGGCGTTGCGGAAGAAGAGGAAGGCTCCCAGCGCTTCGCCGGATGAGAGCCCACGCTCTAGCGACTCGCGGCCGTACGCCTCGCCGAGCGCCGTGGCTGCGGCAAGCGTCGTCTCCCGGTCAGAGCCGTCCATGAACTCGATGCAGCGGTCGAGGAACTCGCGCCCCAGCACGCGCATGCGCTCGTGGCTGGGGCCGTCGAACTTCGCCATCCATGCCGGGGCGTTCGGCCGCGATGAGCGCACGCGCCGCCGGATGCGCGGGAGAACGGCCGCGCCGCCGCCGACCTGCACCGACGGCTCGGCGCCGTGGCTGCCATCTTCGATGAGCGCGTAGATGTCCTCCGTGGCGAAGCGGCGGTGGCCGCCCGGCGTGCGGAAGACGCGGACGAGCCCGGCATCGGCCCACTGGCGGAGGGTGGCCTCGTTGATGCCCAGGAGCGCGCGGGCGAGCCCCAGGGTGAGCCACTGGCGGTCGCGGAGGTCGCTGCGGCTGGTCGTCATGCTGGGAGGGCCCTAAACCTAGAGAAATCTATTGAAATCTGTCGAATCGCTGTTGCCGCGGCTAGACTACATCTCGGGGCGCCGGTACGTCAATCGGCCTTGCCGCGCCGTGATACGCTCCCCTTTTCCTGTCATTCTGAGGAGTCCGCCCCGTTAGGGAAGGGCGACGTGAGAATCTCTCAACCCGGCGGTTGCCAGGAGCGCGTTCTCGGCATGTCGAATACCGAAGCGAAGGACCGCCTGCTCCGCTCCCTCGGCCGCGAGATCCGCGACGCACGCGTGCTCGACGCCATCCGCGCGGTGCCGCGCGAGCTCTTCGTGCCGCCGGAGTCCGCCGCGCAGGCCTACGACGACGTGGCGCTCTCGATCGGCGAGGGGCAGACGATCTCCCAGCCGTTGATGGTGGCGATCATGTTGCAGGCCCTCGACGCAGGGCCTGACGACGTCGTGCTCGACGTGGGCACCGGCAGCGGCTACCAGGCGGCGCTGCTCTCGCACCTCGCGGCGCGCGTCGTCGGCGTCGAGCGCATCCCGGCGCTTGCCGAGCGCGCAAGGGCCGCCTTGGCGGAGGGAGGTTTCGCCAACGTGGAGGTGCGCGCGGCTGGGCCGGTCATCGGGGCTCCCGACCAGGCGCCCTTCGACCGCATCGTCGTCGGTGCGGCGGCGCCGTCGGTGCCGGCCTCGCTCGTCGAGCAGCTCCGCCTTGGTGGGCGGCTCGTCGTCCCGGTCGGCACGCCCTTCGAGCAGCGCCTCGCCCAGGTGACGCGCACGCTGAGCGGTCGCGACGTCCGATGGCTCGGCGCATGCCGCTTCGTGCCGCTGATCGGGGACGAGGGATGGCCCGCCGACCTGGCCGGCCTCCCGCCCGATGAGGGGGCGGGCGTTTGACGGACGAGCGGCGGGCTCGATAACATCGGGGCTCGATCCAACCGAGCGGCCGTGGCGTGCTTCCCGGCCGCACCGTTGCGTATCGGCCCTGCTTCGCGTCCTCACGGAGGCGTGGCGTGGCGGGGACCGGCGGCGTGTATCAGGGAGTAGCCCGTGACGACATACGGACGGCCCCAGGCGGTGGTCGAGGCGAAGACGATCGCCGAGCGGCTGCTGGAGAACCTCGGACGCGTGATCCTCGGCAAGGAGGGGGAGGAACGGCTCGCGGTCATTGCGCTGATGTGCCAGGGGCACATCCTCATCGAGGACGTGCCCGGCGTCGGCAAGACGATGCTCGCGAAGACCATCGCGCGGTCCATCGGCGGCGTGTTCCGCCGCATCCAGTTCACGCCCGACATGCTCCCGGCGGACATCACCGGCGTCTCCATCTACAACCAGAAGACCGGCGAGTTCGAATGGCGCCCCGGCCCCATCGTCGCGCAGGTCGTCTTGGCCGACGAGATCAACCGGGCCTCGCCCAAGACCCAGGCCGCGCTGCTCGAGTGCATGGAGGAGCATCAGATCACGGTGGACGGGGTCACCCACCCCATGCCGGAGCCGTTCATCATACTCGCGACGCAGAACCCCATCGAGTACGAGGGCACCTTCCCGCTGCCCGAGACGGAGCTCGACCGCTTCTTGGTCCGGCTGCACCTGGGCTATCCGGGCCACGAGGAAGAGATGGGCGTGCTCGAGGCCCAACGCTACGAGCACCCCATCAACAGCATCGAGCAGGTCGTGAGCGAGGCAGAGCTGGCGACCCTCCAGAGCTCGGTGAAGGACATCCACGTCGAGGAGACGGTCCGGGACTACATCGTCACGATCGTCGAGGCGACGCGGAACCACCCCGACCTCTACCTGGGCGCCTCGCCGCGGGGCTCGCTCGCGCTCTACCGTCTCGCCCAGGCAAGCGCGTTGCTCGACGGGCGCGACTACGCCCTGCCGGACGACATCAAGGACCTCGTCTACCCGGCCCTGGGCCACCGCGTGATCCTGAGCTCGCCGGCGAGGATCCGAGGGAAGACCACGCGTGAGGTGGTGGACGAGCTGCTGGAACGCATCCCGGTCCCGGGCGCGACGCCGGGCGACTAGCGGGCCCTAGGCCAGGGCGCCTTGCGTCACAGCCCCTTCTTATGCACCAGATGGGGAGTGCAGAGGGGCGACGCCCCTCTGCCGGGGGCAC
>JACZSI010000132.1 GCA_022574265.1 Chloroflexota bacterium
GGAGACGCCGTGGCGCTCGAAGAGGGCGTCGTAGACCGGGAGGCTGCCGACGGCGAACCGGACGTTGCTCGTCACGAGCAGCAGCATGAGCGCGACCGGCGCCAGCCAGCCCACCACGGCCCAGGAACGGTGCATCGACGCCACCGAGACATCCTAGCACCGGCTCCATGCGGCCGACGCGGGGGCCCAGCCCGGCGAGCCTATAATGCACGCGCATCCCGTCCGCGTTCTGGAGCGTGCCCACATGGCCGATGCCGCCGCAAGCCCCTCGACGTTCGACCGCCTGCTGGAGACGATGCGCAGGCTCCGGGACCCGGAGACGGGGTGCCCCTGGGACCTCGAGCAGACGCACGCCTCGCTCCGCGACCCGCTGCTCCAGGAGACGTACGAGGCGCTGGACGCGCTGACCGCGGGCGAGCCGGCGGCGCTCGTCGAGGAGCTGGGCGACGTGCTGCTCCAGGTCGTCTTCAACGCGCAGATCGGCGCCGACGAGGGGACGTTCACCATCGACGACGTCGTGGGCCAGCTCGACGCGAAGCTCGTGCGGCGCCACCCCCACGTCTTCGGCGAGGAGACGGCCCGCACAGCCGAGGAGGTCAAGGGCCTCTGGGAGCGGCTCAAGGCCGCCGAGCGCTCCGCGAAGGGCGAGGGGGAGCGCTCGATGCTCGCCGGCGTGCCGACCGCCATGCCCGCCCTGGCGTATGCCCAGGCGGTCCTGGCCCGCGCGCGGCGCGCCGGGTTCGATTGGGACGACCCGGACGCGGTCTTCGACAAGGTCGCGGAGGAGCTCGCCGAGGTGCGCGAGGCCCCGACGCCCGAGCGGCAGGAGGAGGAGCTCGGCGACCTGCTGCTCGCGCTCACTGGCGCCGCGCACCGCCTCGGCGTGGACGCGGAGCAGGCGCTGCGCGGCGCCAACGCACGCTTCGCCACGCGGTTCGGCCGCGTGGAGGCCGAGATGCGGGAGCGGAGCACGACGCTCGCGGAGGCGACGACTGCGGAGAAGCTCTCGGCGTGGGAGCGGGCCAAGGCAGCGACGTGAACCGGCCCGCTGAAAACCGAGCCGCGGCGCCACACGTTAGAGAGATTGAATGGCAGGCGGACAGGCCATCGCCTTGACAGTGGCCTGCGGCGATGCTATTGACCTAGCAGCCCAGGCACGCGAGTGCTAGCCCCCGATCGAACGTGAGAATCGCAACCAAGAATCCAGTGTGAGGTCGTACGCGAGATGAGAGCACTGCTTCGAGTTACCGGTTCCCTGGCGGCCGTCGGGCTGCTGTTGATGAGCGTGGCCGCGGTCGCCTCTGCCCAGGAGTCCGCGGACATCACCCTCGACTCGCCGGTCCGCTCGTTCGAGATGGGCCCGACCGAGGACCGCGCCGACCTCGACGTGCGGCTACGGAACTCGGCTGACACCCGCCGGCTGGTCAAGCTCACTCTCGAGGGGCTGCCGGAGGGATGGGACATCGGCGTGTGGAACCGCTTCTTCGACTACAAGGTCGCCGAGATCGTGGTGGAGCCGACCACCGAGGAGACGCCCGCGACGAGCCTGCGGCTGCGGATCGTCCTCCCCCTGGGGGACGACCGGCCGGCCGCCGGCGACTACGCCTTCGTGCTGATCGTGACCTCGCCCGACGGCGAGGTGGAGTACGACCGCGCCACGTACACCGTCGGCGTGCCCAAGGAACCGACGGCGGAGGAGGAGGGCGGGGAGCTGACCCTGCGCTCGAGCTTCCCGGTGCTGAGCGGCCCAGCGACGTCCAGCTACGAGTTCGAGGTCGTGATCCGGAACGAGACGGGGGAGGAGCGCGCCTTCGGCCTGAAGGCGGACGTGCTGAACGAGGACGGGGTGCCCCAGCAGAACTGGCAGCTCAGCTTCAAGCCCTCCTTCGGCCAGGAGCGGATCATCTCCACCATCTCGGTCCCCAACAACCTGACCGAGAACCTCGACATACTCGTGACGCTCCCGCGCAACACCCCGCCGGGCGACTATCTGATCCCGGTGACGGTCACCAGCGAGGACGAGGTGTACGAGGAGGTCGTGGGCCTCGTGCTCAGGATCCGCGGACAGGGGTTGCTCTCCGTGACGACGGACACGGGGCTGCTCAGCGTGGACGCCACCGCGGGAGGCGCATCGAGCGTCGTCTTCCGGCTGTTCAACGTCGGGACAGCGCCGCTGACCGACATCAACCTGTCGGCCGACCGGCCGACCGACTGGAAGATCACCTACGCCCGGGAGTCCATCGACGTGCTGTCCGACCTGACCGGCGAGAACTTCGCCGACGTCCCGGTGACGATCGAGCCTCCGGGAGACGCGGTGCCCGGCGACTACCTCTTGACGCTGCGCGCGAGCAACGTCGAGTCGACGGACACCATCCAGATGCGCGTGACCGTCACGCAGTCGACGATCTGGGGCTGGCTGGGCATCGTGCTCGTCCTCGGCGTCCTCGGCGGGCTCGTCGGGCTGTTCGTGAGGCTCGGACGGCGATGAGCACCGAGCTGCTCGTCGAGACCCACGGGCTGGTCAAGGAGTACGGCAACTTCGTGGCCGTCGATGGCGTGGACCTGCGCTTGAGCGAAGGCGAGGTGTACGGCTTCCTGGGCCCCAACGGCTCGGGGAAGAGCACGACCATCCTCATGATGCTGGGCCTGACCGAGCCGACCGAGGGCACGGTGCGGGTCTGCGGCCACGACCCGACGCGCGACCCCATCGCCGTCAAGCGTCAGGTCGGCTACCTGCCGGAGAACCTCGGCTTCTATGGCGACCTCACCGGCCGCCAGAACCTGCAATACACCGCGGAGCTCAACAACCTCGAGCGCACCGCGGCCCGCGCACGCATCACCGATCTGCTGGATACCGTGGAGCTCGGCGGGGCCGCCGACCAGCCGGTCGCGCAGTACTCCCGCGGCATGCGGCAACGGCTCGGGCTGGCCGACGTCCTCCTCAAGGAGCCGCGCCTCGTCATCCTCGACGACCCGACCCTGGGGCTCGACCCCACGGGGATCGAATGGCTGCTCAGCATGATCGAGGAGCTGAGCTCCCAGCGGAACATCGCTGTCTTCCTCTCGTCGCACCAGCTCCACGAGGTGCAGCGCGTCTGCCACCGCGTCGGCATCATGTCGCACGGCCGCATCGTGCTCGAAGGCACCGTGAGCGAGCTGACCTCGCAGAGCCGGGGCGCCGGCTTCTCGACGGCCCTCGAGGTGCGCGGCGGGCGCGGGCTGCGCGACGCCCTGGCGGCGATCGAGGGCGTGACCAGCTGCGAGCAGACGGGCTCGCGCCTGAGCGTCGAGAGCGACCGCGACGTGCGGGCCGCAGCGGCCGCGGTGGTGATCGAGCACGGCGGCGAGCTGGTGGAGCTACGGTCCGAGAACCGGACGCTCGAGGACATCTACCTGCGCTACTTCCAACAGGACTAGGGCAGGATCAGGGCAGGACTAGCGATGCGCGCGATCTTCTGGAAAGAGATGGCCGACCACTTCGGGCGCCGGCGGTTCCTGCTGCTCTTCGGCCTCGTGGTCATGGGCACGCTTTGGGGCGTGCTCGTGGACACCGGGCGGCTCGTCCGGGGGGGCGACGGGTTCTTCTTCCTGGACCTCTTCACGACCAACACCGGCATCCCCATCTCCCTGCTGACGTTCATCAGCCTCTTCGGTCCGGTGATCGGCATCGCGCTGGGGTTCGACTCGATCAACAGCGAGCGCACCCAGGGGACGCTCGCGCGCGTCCTGTCGCAGCCCGTGTACCGCGACGCCGTCTTCAACGGCAAGTTCCTCGCCGGGCTGCTGACGCTGACCATCGTCGTGCTCAGCATGGGCATCTCCGTGGTCGGCCTGGGCATGTTCCGGGTCGGCATCGCCCCGAGCGGCGAGGAGATGGTCCGGCTGATCGGGTTCGGCCTCGTGACCATCGCGTATCTGGCTTTCTGGCTTGCGCTCGCCATGACGGCATCCGTGCTGCTGCGCAACGCCGTGACGTCGGCGCTGATCTCGATGGGGCTGTGGATCGGGCTGAGCTTCTTCGTGACGCTGGGAGCCGCGGTGCTGGCGGACCAGCTCGTGCCCGTGGTCTCGAATACCGAGGAGGCGCTCCGTCACTTCAACATCGTCACCTGGGCCTCGCGGCTCTCCCCCGGTGCGCTCTACACCGAGGCCGTGAGCATCCTGCTGGACCCGATCGGCGGGCGCGTGCTCACGCTGCTGGCGATCGCTCCCGAGCGGCTGGAGGGCTTGCTGGCCACGCCGGTCTCGGCCGGGCAGAGCTTGCAGCTCGTATGGCCGCACATCGTCGCGCTGGTCGCTGCGGCCGGTGCACTCGCCGGTGTCTCCTACACGAAGTTCATGCGCGAGGAGATCCGCGCCTAGCCGGGACGCCGCCCTGCGCCCGTGCTATAACAGCACCGGCATGGCCACACTCGTCGGCACCTTCTTCCACTCCCACGGCGGCACGACCTCCCTCCCGCCGGACCTCTGGCGCGAGCGGCGGCTGGCCCGCCCCATCCGCGAGGACGTGCCGGTCGAGGACGACGAGGCCAACGCCAAGAAGGCCGAGCGCACGCACGAGGGGTTCCGCGTCCTGCGCGAGAAGGTCGCCGAGCTCGAGACCGACGTCCTCGTCGTCTTCAGCGACGACCAGGGGGAGTGCTTCGACTTCAACAACTTCCCCGGCTTCGCCATCTTCGTGGGGGAGCGGTTCAACAAATCGCCGCGCCAGCGTGGTGGCCCCGGCGCTCGCCAGATCGGGCGGCACGTGGAGCCGGGGTTCACGTTCAACGGCCACCCGGAGCTCGCGACGGCCCTGCTGACGGGGGTGATGAAACGCGGCTTCGACCCCGCCTTCTGCATGGACATGCCGAAGCCGGACCGCGGACTCGCGAGCGGCGTCATCCGCTCGGCCGAGGAGCTCACCGACTACAGCCTGCCCATCGTGCCCGTGATGATGAACCTCTACTTCGCGCCCCAGGTGACGGGCATCCGTTCCTACCAGTTCGGCAAGGCGGTCCGCGGGACGATCGACGAG
>JACZSI010000133.1 GCA_022574265.1 Chloroflexota bacterium
CGCCGGAGCAGAATACGAGGCCGTTCGCGCGGACGGCCTGCGCGGCGCTGGGGTCCTCGGCGAGCCAGGCGACCTCCTTCGTGCCGCCGGGGTTGACGGCCAGACCGCCGATCTCCATCACGCCGCGCCCGCCCAGCAGCGTCCCCACGGAGTAGGCCGCGAACGGCACGGTGCCGCCGAAGCGCGCCTTCAGGTTCTCGCGGTAGTGGGGTGCGTCGCCGATGCGCAGCAGCGCGCAGTCCGTGCGCACCAGGTCGTCGAGGCTTCCGCCGCCCTTCTCGATGTGCGACCGCAGCCACTCGTAGGTGTTGTGCTGCTCGGCGTCGAACTGCTCCGGGACCTCCTCGGGCGCCTCTTCCTCCGTGAACGGGTCGGTCCGTCCGCGCACGCCGATCACGTAGGTGAAGTCGCCCGCGCGCGTGATGCGGGACGCCCGCCCGCGCGCCGGCTGCGGGACGATGACCTCGCGCACGACGTCCGGCGTGAGCGCCTGGACGACGGCGGTCAGCATGTTGACGCCGGCCATCTTCACCTGCGCTCCGAAGCTCACGGCTTGCGAATGGCCGACCTCGCCGAAGTGGTCGGGCCACGTGGCCATGCGCTCGAGACGCCACGACTGGCCGGACGTGAAGTTCTCGATCCAGATCGCGGCGTCGCCGCCGTAGCCGGCGCTCTGGAGGCGGAGCGCCTGGCGTCCGTAGGCGTTGTTGCACTGCGCGACGGCCTGGGCATCCAGCGCAGGGTCGATCTTCTGCGTCACGATGTCCCGGTAGCCGTCGGAGCTCGACAGGAAGAGATACGGGCCGTAGCGAAGCACGGCTGTGGTGCTGCGCCCCCGCTCGTCCTCCAGCAGGATCTCTCTCTTGTGCGGGGCCTCAACCGGCATCGGGGCCCTTGATGCGGAAGATGCGCTGCGACCGCCCCCACACGATCTCGTGCTTGAGCGCCGGGTCCATGCCGCCGAACATCCTCTGCATGGCGGGCTCAGCGTCCGGCCACGTCTGCCCCTGCTCGTGCGGGTAGTCGGAGCCCCAGACGGTGCACTCTCTGATCATGAACTCCGGGTCGGAGAGCATCTTGGCGCCGATGTAGTCCTCCTCGAAGGTGAAGCTCATGTTGTGGTTGACGTAGTGGGACGGCTTCTCGTGAAGCGGCGTCTTGGTGTCCGGCAGCCGGTCGGCGTAACAGCGGTCCATCCACTGGAACAGGAACGGGAGCCAGCCGATGCGGCACTCCCCGATCGAGACGTGCAGGCCGGGGTGGCGCTCGAACATGCCGCTGAAGACGTACTGCGCGATCTGCTTGCCCATGGGGTTGAACGGCACCTGCGAGAAGTGCGCGAGCGATTCGCCGTACTCGTTCGGCGGATACGGCGTGCCGGCCGCGTCGCCGATGTGCGAGCAGATGACGGTGCCCGTCTCCTCGGCGGCGGCCCACAGCCGGTCCCAGACGGGCGACCAGACCGGCTCGCCCGCGTCGTGCGGGCTGAGCTCCACGGCGCGCGCGCCCATCTTCACGAGGCGGTGGAGCTCATCGACGCAGGTCTCCGGGAAGGCCGCGTGCAGCCACGGGAGCGCGAGGATGCGGTCGGGGGCGTAGGCGCACTGCTCCATGGCCCAGTCGTTGAAGACGCGGTAGACCTCCTTCTCCATCTCCTTGTCCTTGAAGGTCCACTTGCGGGTGTTGCCGTAGAAGACGCCGGCGTACATCCCGCCGATGTCCATGTGGCTCAGCAGGATCTCAGGGTCCGTCGAGGGCAGCCTGCCCTCGGGCACCTCGATGGGATCGAAGCGCCGCACGCGCTTGGCCCAGTCGCGGCCGTCGGCGGCGAAGGCGTGGACGGCGCCCTCCCACTCCCAGCTCGTGCCACCCTCGGCCTCGACGACCTTGGGGGCGGCGGCGCGGTACTTCTTGGCGATGCGGGACTGGATGATGTCCTTGGGGTACCAGGCCAGGTCCATGTGGTTGTCGGCGGAGATGTACGTGTAGGTGACGGGGCCATCGCGCCGGACGGGCGCGTCGCCGGCCTGACGCCGCCGGGAGGTACCGCCGAGCCTGTCTTCCCGAAGCACCATCGCGCCACCTCGCTCCGCGCTGGCTCTGCCCCGCCGCCGCGCCGCGCCGGCATCGTATGGAGCGGCCCTAGGCGTGTCAAGGAAGCGCTCCGTGCGCTCGCTCATGCGTCCGTGATAGAACTACGTCGGCCGCGTGGGCAGGAGGAGCAACCATGATCCTGATCGTCGGCGGGATGGGCTTCATCGGACTGAACACGGCACTCCGCCTGCTGGAGGTGGGCGAGAAGGTCGTGATCACGCAGCATGCGGCGCACCGCGTCCCGGCCGTCCTCGCCGACGAGCTGGGCAAGCGCGTCTTCACCGAGCGCATGGACGTGACGAAGGCGTTCGAGGTCATGGACGTGGTGAAGCGGACCGAGGCCGAGAGCATCATCACGTTCGCGGCGCCGCCGGCGCGCGGCATCTCGCCGCAGGTCGACTACGACATCTACACGCGCGGGTTGCAGAACGTGCTGGAAGCGGCGCGGGCGTTCGGCTTGCGGCGCGTGTCGCTCGCGAGCTCGGCGTCGGTCTACGCCGGGCTGCCGGAGGGGCCGTACAACGAGGACATGAACCTTCCCATCGAGTCCCGGACGCAGATCGAGGCCTTCAAAAAGGCGATGGAGATCCACGCGCTCAACTACGCGAGCCGGGCAAGCCTCGACGTCGTCTCGCTGCGGATCGGGAGCATCTACGGGCCGCTGTACTACAGCATGTTCAACCCGGCGAGCCGCATGTGCCACTCGGGGCTCAAGGGCGAGGACCCCGACTTCTCCGACCGGCCGAACGGCACGCTCTTCGAGGACGACCAGCAGGACTGGACGTACGTGAAGGACCTGGCGCGGGGCATCGCGATGGTGCACACGGCCAAGGCGCTGCCCAACCGCATCTACAACATCGCCACCGGCCGCGCGACGTCCGTCAAGGAGACGTTCGAGGCGGTGCGGAAGGCCATCCCCGGCGCGGCGTGCTCGGCGATGAAGCCGGGACGCACGCCGAACATGCCGGCGGACCCGGCGCTGTCGATCGCCCGGATCACGGCCGACGTGGGCTACGAGCCGGCGTTCGACATCGAGAGCGGCATCGCGGACTACGTGGGCTGGCTGCGCGGCAACCCGCAGTAGCGAGCTAGGCCGTGAGCAGGAGCGCCTCGCGCAGCTTCAAGGGCGTGACTGGCTTGCCGAGAACCGCCTCGACGGAGCCCGCCGCCGCGCGCGCCTCCTCCGAGCCGGCGAAGCCGGTCATGATGATGACGGGCACGGCGGGGTCGATCTCCTTGATCGCCTCCGCCAACTGCCGGCCGCTCATGTCCGGCATGGCGAGGTCGGTGATGACCACGTCGAACGCGCCGGGCCGGAACTGCTCGAGGGCCTCCTTCGCGGAGCCCGCGAGGGCGACCTCGTGGCCCTGGGCGCGGGCCATGGCGCCGAGGACGCCGAGGACGCTGGGGTCGTCGTCGACCGCGAGGAGGCGGAGCGCGGCGACCGCGGCGGCGGGCTGCGCGTCGTCCTCTCGGCCGGACTCGGAGGCGGGCGAGCCCGTCGGGAGCATCAACCGGATCGTCGTGCCGGCACCGAGCTCGCTCTCGATCTCGACGCGGCCGCCGTGGTGCTCCATGATCCCATGCACGACGGAGAGGCCGAGGCCCACGCCCCGCTCGCCCTTCGTCGAGAAGAACGGGTCTAGGCAGCGTCGAAGGGTCTCGGCGGACATGCCAATGCCCGTGTCGGTCACGTCGATGAGCACGCTCTCCGCGGTCGCCCGCAGGCGTATGCGGATCGTCCCGCCCGCGGGCATCGCGTCGACGGCGTTGAAGATGAGGTTCGTGAAGACTTCGCGGAGCTTGGTAGCGTCGCCGACGACCAGCGCTCCCTCCTCGAGGTCGAGCAGGAGACGCACCGGCCGGCCGTCGGCTTCGGGCTGCGTCTTCCACCGTGGCTCCGTCAGCGCAGCGGACCGTCGTATCAGCTCGTTGAGGTCGAGCGCCACGAGCTCTCCGGCGTTCGTCGTGGGGAGGTAGAACTCCTTCATGCGGCCGGCCACCGCGGTGGCGTCGCTGGCCGCGATCCTGATGTTCTCGACGTACAGCCGGGACGTCTCCCCGTTGAGGAGGTCCGGGTCCTCCGCGAGGAGCTGGGCGTAGCCGACGATGGGCATCAGTGAGTTGTTGAACTCGTGGGCGATGCCGCTGGCCATCTCGCCCAGTGCGCGCGCCCGTTCCTCCTGGACCACCTGCTGCTGCGCCTTTTCGAGCTGCCCCATCGTCCTCTCGAGCCGGAGGTTGGTGTCGCGCAGGGCGAGCTCCGTCGTCTTGCGCTCCTGGAGCTCTCGCGTGAGCTCCACGGTCCGCTCCTCGACCTGCTCCTCCAGTCGCGTGTTGGCCTCGGAGAGCGTGACTTCGGTGAGCTTCTCCTGCGTGGCGTCGCGCAACACGACCAGCCGCCCTCGGTTTCTGCTCCGCGGGCTCCCGAGGGCGCTCAGCCGTACCTCGAAGTACCTCGGCCCGTCTGGACCAGCCAGCTCGACGTGGTGGACCGAGGGCAACTCCGCCTCGGCCAACAGGTTCCCGAAGTCGGTGAGGACTTCGCCAACCGGCCGGCCGAGCGCGTCGTCAGGAGTGCCCGCCATGAGCTGCGCAGCTGGGTTCATCTCGACGATGCGGCCCGTCTCGTCCAACACCACGACGCCCGGCTGGATGCTGTCCATGACCGCCGCCCGGCCAAGCGCGACGAGGTCGAACATGCTGTGGCGTGTGACGGCGATCGCGGTGAGCACGCCCGTGACGACGAAGCCGAACGGCGTGAGATTGACCGGAACGGACAGCAGGCCGGCCACCGACACGGCGTTCGCAGCCCACGGCGTGATCGCACCGACCAGGATGAGGACCGTCTGCGGTCGATACCTAGAGCCGCCGCGCACCGCCGCTATCGCGAGGGTCACGACACTGGCAAGCAGAAGC
>JACZSI010000017.1 GCA_022574265.1 Chloroflexota bacterium
AGGTCTTCCCGCGCCTCAAGGTCAAGTAGGCAAGCCATGACAGAGCGAACGCTCATCACCGCCATCGAAGGCCCCAAGGGGACGGCGGAGGTCTGGGAGCTCTCGGAAGAGCAGACGGGGACCGTGACCTCGGGCGTCGCGTCGTCGACGTACGAGATCGTCTGCGGCGACCAGAAGGAGACGACGCTGACCCTCGGCGAGGCGTCCATCGTGGCGCACGAGTTCGCCGGCGTCGGCTAGCAGTCCCACCGTCCAGAGAACGGGGAGAGAGGGGTCCTTTGCCAGGGCCCCTCTTTTCGTGGTGCCCCGTGTCCGTGGGTAGGATCTAGCATGCGCTCCGCAACCACCCGCTCGTGCTGAGGCTCTCGAAGTACGAGCAAGCGCCACGCCCGAGCCATGCGTCCTCATTCGCAACCCTACGCTCACCCCCTTCGACGGTGCTCAGGACATGCTTCGAGAGCCTCAGGGCGAGCGGGCTTGGTTCAAGCCCGGACGGCCAAGCAGGCGCTCTCGCTAAGCCGGGCGCGGGGTCGGATCGGCCGGTCCTTCTCTGCTACGATGGCGCTCGCCATGCAGGCCCACGCAGACGCACCCACCACCACGCCGCGGCCGGTGACGCCGTGGCGGCGGCTCCGGCCCTTCGTGCTCTACGCCGCCACCATCTCCCCCGTGCTCCTGCTCATCGCGCTGCTCGCTTGGGGGCAGGTGCGCTCTGGAAGCTCGCCCGGGGGAGTGATCGTGTACAACGAGGCGGGCGAAGCGCCCGTCGTCGAGCGAGCGGCGCCACCGCTGCTCGGTAACGACGTCCTCACCGGCGCGCCCGTCGATCTTCAGGCGATGGAGGGCAAGGTGCGCGTCGTCTACTTCTGGTCGTCGTGGTGCGGGGCGTGCAGAGTGGAGGCCAAGGATCTCGCGGCCGTCTACCGCTCGTACGAGGGCCAGCCGGTGGAGTTCGTGGGGGTCGCCGTGTGGGACGAGCGTGGAGACACCATCCGGCACCTCGAGCGCTTCGACGTCCCCTACCCCAACCTCGTGGACGAGTTCGGCATGGCCGCGGTGAGCTACGGCGCGCCTGGCGTGCCGGAGAAGTTCTTCATCGACCGCGAGGGGCGCGTCGTGCGCAAGCTGATCGGCCCAACGTCGAGCGAGCGGCTGACCTCGATCATCGACGGCCTGCTGGCGCTTTGACGGACGCGGGCCCTCTGCACGCCGCGCTGGCCTCGTGGTACGCCGCACACGCCCGCGACCTGCCGTGGCGGCGCACGAGGGACCCGTACGCCATCCTGGTCTCCGAGGTCATGCTGCAGCAGACGCAGGTCGCACGGACGGTCCCGAAGTACGCTGAGTTCCTGGACGCGTTCCCCACGCTTGGGGCCCTCGCGGACGCGCCCGTCGCGGAGGTGATCCGGGCCTGGTCGGGCATGGGCTACAACGCCCGTGCGGTGCGCCTGCACCGGCTCGCCGTCGAGGTGGTGGCCGAGCATGGAGGGAGGCTGCCGCGCACGGCCGAGGGGCTACGGGCGCTCCCCGGCATCGGCCCGTACACAGCGGCGGCCGTTGCCTGCTTCGCTTTCGGCGCGAGGACTCCGGTGCTGGACACGAACGTCTACCGCGTGCTCAGCCGCGTGGTCCACGGGCTCACGCCGCCGGAGCGGAGCGCGCTCGAGCCGCTCGCCCGCGCGCTGCTGCCGGGGCCTGACGCGCCGCTGGATGCATCGGCGTGGGCGCAGGCGCTCATGGACGTGGGCGCGACCGTGTGCTCGGTGTCGAGCCCGGCGTGCGGCGACTGCCCGCTGGAGCCCCACTGCGCCGCGGCGCCGGCGCTCCTGCGCGAGGGCGCGCCACGGGCGCTCGCCGAAGCCTCCGTGCCGTACGTGGCGAAGCAGGGGACGTTCGCGGGCTCGACGCGCTTCTACCGCGGCCGCATCGTCGCGGCGCTGCGCGGGCTGCCGGCGGGCGGGAGCCTGAGCGTCGCGCGGCTCGCCGAAGCGACGGGCGGCTTGGCGCGGGACGCGATCGCGGCGCTGGTCGACGGCCTCGTGCGCGACGGACTTGCGCGGCGGATCCGGGGCGGCGTTGCGCTGCCGTAGGGGGCCCGATCCGGTTCCGTTCGTGGTGAGGTTCTCGAACCACGGACTCGGTCTTGGACAAGCCTGCGTCCGCCCTTCGAGTGCCTCAGGACGAACGGGAACAACGCGGTGGCCGGCTACGCCTGGATGCTGGCCGCCTCCGCGCCCGTGAACGCGGGCATGGTGAGCGTGCGGATGCCGCCCTGGCGCCCGAGCCACAGCGAAAACGTGGCCATCGCCTCGTCGTTGGGCGCGTCCCAGACGACGACCCTGTCGTAGGGGCCCATCGTCAGGTAGATGGCGTCCTGGGTGACACCCAGCTCCTTCATCCGGGCTTCGCGCTCCTTGGTACGCGCGGCCCGTCCGCTCGTATCTTGCTGCTCGCGTATCCCCTGGTCCGTGAAGTTGACTAGGACGACGTATTTCGGCATGCCACGACCTCCTCCGTCGAGTGGACGCATGATACGGCGGGAGGTCGCGGCCGGCCAGATGCGCCTACCCGGCCAGGCGTCCGAGCAGGTCGCGCACGAGGGGCGCCAGCGTGAGCCACGGATCGTCCTCGGCGGCTAGGTCAGCCTCGGACAGCTCCCAGTGGCGCTTGCTGGACACGCCGGAGACCCACAGGCCGCTGACCCAGAAGCCGCCGGCGCCGTTGGGCGGTGGGACGTATGCGTCCGCGATGTGGCCCCGCAGGCCGCTGGCCTCCCATGCGCCCAGCAGCGCGCCCTCACGGGCGAGGGCGACCGCCTCCGTCCAGTGGGCGGCGCGCCCATCGCCCTCGAGGTCGCGCATGCGGCGCAGGAGGCGCGTGGCGTGCTCGTCGTCGCTCACGTCCCCGCCCGTGCCGCGGCGGGTCACGAGGCTCGACCAGTCGTCGCCGAGCGCGGGGATCGCGAGGCCGCCGTCGCTCGCCAGCGCGACCGCGCGGTGCGCCCGGGACCACGCCACCGCCTTGTGGATGGCGTTGCCGAGGTGCGAGGCGGCGTCCTCCTCGACCTCGGGCGGCGTGGCGATGCTCGATGGCTCGACGAGCGTGAGGGCGACGCCGGCGGCGAGCGCGCGCAGCCTCTCGGCCTTCGCGGGGTTCGTCGTCGCGAGCAGGACCGAGAGCGTCATGCAGGGAGCACCCTAGCTCCGGCCGAATTCGCGCTCCAGCGCGCTCGTCGTCACGCGGAGCATCGTCGGGCGGCCGTGGGGGCAGTGCTGGGGTATGTCCTCGGCCAAGAGCGCGCTGCTGAGCGCCTCCATCTCCTGGGCGCCGAGGGGTTGGCCGGCGCGCACGGCCGAGTGGCAGGCGATGGACGCCGCGACGGCCAGGTGCGTCTCGGCGCCGCCGCCGCCGCGGTGAGCGTCGAGCACCTCGGCGACGAGCTTGGCGGCGCTGATGCTGCGCGCCATGAGCGGGACCGAGCGCACGAGCCAGGTCGCATCGCCGAAGGGCTCGAGCGTGACGCCGTAGCGCTCCAGCGTGGGCTGCGCGCCGGGGAGCGCCTCGACCTGCTCCGGCGTCAGCTCCACCGGGAGCGGCTCCAGCATCGGCTGGACCTCCGGCTGCCCCTCCTCCCACTGCCGTAGCAGCCGGTAGTAGAGCACGGCCTCGTGGGCTGCGTGCTGGTCGATCAGGTACATGCCGTCGGCCCCCTCGGCGACGACGTACGTGTTGGATATCTGGCCGAGGATCCGCAGCGGCCCCCCGGAGCCTTGCAGAGGCGCTTGGGCGACGGCCGTCGCGGCCGCGGGCTCGGGGAGCGGCGCGCGCTCGATCACCGGCGGCAGCGCGAACGCGACGGTGGGGAGCGGTGCGGCGATCGCGGGCGGTGGGGCGAGCAGGCCACGCGCCTCGGCGACCGGCGAGTCAGCGAGCAGCGCCTCGCGGACGGCGCGCTGCACGCTCGTGAAGGCATCGCCGTCGCGGACGAGGCGCACTTCGCGCTTATTGGGGTGCACGTTCGCGTCGACCTCGGCGGGCGGGATATCGACGAGCACCGCCGCGATCGGGTAGCGGCCCTCCATCAGCAAGCCCGTGTAGGCCTGCTCGACGGCGACGCTGAGCGTGCGGTTGGAGACCCACCGGCCGTTGACGAAGAGGCTCATGCCGGTGCGGTTCGGCCTGCTGCGCTCCGCCGGGCCCACCATGCCGTGGACGGGATACACGCCACGGGCAGAGCCCGTGACCTCGATCAACGAGCCGGCGACCTCGGTGCCGTAGACGGCGGCCATGACGTCGCGCAGCACGCCGTTGCCGGAGGTCTGGAGCAGCGTGCGGGTCTCCGAGCGCAGTCCGAAGCGAACGTGCGGGTATGCCATGGCCATGTGGTCGAGCACGCTCCGGATGCGAGCGGTCTCGGCGCTGGCCGAGCGGATGAACTTCAGGCGTGCCGGGATCGTCGAGAAGAGCGCTTCGACGGTGACCGAGGTGCCCGGCGCGCCGGCCTCCGTGCCCTGGGTGAGCACGACGCCGCCCTCGAGCTCGACGAAGGCGGCCGACCCGGCCCCCGCGACGCGGGTGAGGAGCCGCACGTGGGCGGCGGCGGCGATGCTGGCCAGCGCCTCGCCGCGGAAGCCGAGCGACGTCACGGCGGCGAGGTCGTCCAGCGAGCGTAGCTTGGAGGTCGCGTGACGCTCGAACGCCAGGCCGAGCTCGTCCGCCGCGATGCCGCACCCGTCGTCGCTCACGCGGATGCTGGCCAAGCCGCCCTGGCGGACCTCGACGTCGACCGCGCTCGCACCGGCGTCGAGCGCGTTCTCGACGAGCTCCTTGACGACCGACGCGGGGCGCTCGATGACCTCGCCGGCGGCGATCCCGGCGGCGACGGCAGGCGGCAGGACGCGTATCACCACGTCGGTGCGCCTTCAGCGTCGCCGCGAGTTTGCCAGGCTGTTGTCATGATGAGGGATGCTGTGCGAACGCAAAAGCTAAAACCCGAGCTCCTCCGCCAGTTTTTTGGCGTTCGTCCCCGGCATCAGCCGGCCGTCGATCACGACGACCGGCCGCCGGACGTACCGGGGCTCCTCCAACAGGAGCTCGAAGAGCCGGTCGTCGGTCAGCGTGTCGGGGTCCAGCCCGCTCTTCTTGAAGGCGACCGACTTGAAGTTGAACACTTCGCGCGGCGACTCGCCGCCGAGGAGCGAGCGGAGCTCGTCCGCGGAGAAGCGGTCCTTGAAGAAGTCGCGCTCGTGGAACGCGATGCCTGCCTGCGAGAGCGCCGCCCTCGCCGTCCGGCAGGTCCCTCAGCCCTTCCACCAGTAGAGGTCGACGCTCGTTGCCATGGGGCGATTCTAGGCGAGGGGTGCGCCATCGCGCCAGAGGGGCGCTCGCCACTTCCGTGGGTTCGTCCGGCAGGGAGGGCACGCACGAGCAAGCGCTTCGGCTCGGGGGCGTGGCTCTCGCGGACAACTCTCCCCTACCCGTTCGACGGGCTTCGCTCGAAACCTCCGCTCGACTAGTGCGGCGTTGGTGCCACACGACCGTTTCGACCATCCCCCCGTCCCCCTTCCTCGCCAGGAAGGGGGTGGTAAAGCCAGTTACGGGGGACACCCCCGTGCCCCCGGCAAAGGGGCTACGCCCCTCTGCACACCCCATCGGTGCACGAGCAGGAGCTTTTGAGGCAGGGCTCTTCGAGAGCCTCAGGGCGAGCTGCCGAAGGCCGCTCCGTCCCCGTTCGTGCTGAGGCTCTCGAAGCACGGACGAAGGTTCGCCCCAAGCGGCGCCCGCCATTGCAACGGTTCCCTCACCCTTCGAGAGCCTCAGGGCGAGCGGGCTCACGCAGGAGCCTCAGAGCGAGCGGGGCTTCATCTAAGTTTGCTCGGTGACGGCACCGTCGGTGTCGAGCGTATCCCTGGTTTGCTCTGGGGCAGGCGATGGCCTAGCATCGGGGGCCATGGCCGACGTCTTCTTGCTCATCGTCCGCTGGGCACATGCCATCGCGGCCGTCGCCTGGGTCGGCGGCGGCATCTTCTACTGGGTCGTGCTGCGGCCCGCGCTCCGCACCGAGGGGGTCCCGCCGGCCGTGGCCCGGGTCGCCGGGGCCGAGTTCGGTGGGCTCGTGGCGCTGGCGGCGTGGACGCTCGTGGTGACCGGCTTCGTGTTGGTGTTCGCGCGCCTCTCGGAGCCGGCGGCCGACGTCCCCTACGGGGCGGTCCTCGCGCTCAAGATCGCGCTCTCGGTCTGGATGTTCCTGCTCGTGAGCGGGCGGCGGCGAGGCGGACCGGCGGACGGACGGCCGCGCGGGCGGCTCCGGGCCGCGGCCAACGCGCTCGGCAGCGTGAACACGACGGTCGTGCTGGGCGTCGTCGTCTTCGGGCTGTCCGACGTGCTGCGCCTGCTCTTCGAGCGGAACCTGTAGACTGCTGCCGTGCGCCGCGACCTGATGGACATACTCGTCTGCCCCGTCTGCAAGGAGCCGCTCGATCTTGCCGTCGAACGCGAGGAGGACGGCGAGGTGCTCACGGGGACGCTGACCTCGCCGGGCTGTGGGGCCACCTATCCGATCGAGGACGGCATCCCGAACCTGCTCCCAGGTCCGGTCTCCGGCCCGGCGTCGTCGTAGGGGCGCCATGAATGGCGCCCGAGGGCGCGCGCTTTTGACACCCCGAAGCGCTGCCGGTACCCTGGGCGCGCCCTGGCTCCCCTTCCCTCTCATGACCGATCTCGCCCACGCAAGCACTGAGTACGCGGCCCGGCTGAGCATCGACGTCGTCGACGCCGGCGGGGTTGCCGGCAGGATGGCCGAGGACGTCTTGGCGGGGCTCACCGCCGTCCCCAAGCAGCTGCCGCCGAAGTACTTCTACGACGACGCCGGGTCGCGGCTGTTCGAGCAGATCACGCGGCTGCCGGAGTACTACCCGTCGCGCGCCGAGCGTGAGCTGCTGGAGGAGACGGCGGACGAGCTCATGGCCGAGCTGCGGCCCGCGGAGATCGTGGAGCTTGGCGCCGGCTCGTCGGCGAAGACGCGGCGGCTGCTGAGCGCTCCCACCGCGCCCGAGCACCTGCGGCGCTTCGTACCGCTGGACGTGAGCCGGGAGATCGTGGAGTCGAGCGCGCTCGGTCTGCTGGCGGACTTCCCGTACCTGAGCGTCCACGGCGTCATCGGCGACTTCGAGCGGCACCTCCACCACGTCCCGCAAGCGATCGGCAGGAGGCTGGTGCTCTTCTTGGGCGGCACGATCGGCAACCTGCACCCCCCGGAGCGCACCGCCTTCCTCGCCAGCGTGCGCGGCCTGCTCGGCCCCGGCGACCGTGTGCTCATCGGTCTGGACCTCGTGAAGGACGTCGCGACGATGGAGGCCGCGTACAACGACTCCGCCGGGGTGACGGCCGAGTTCAACCGGAACATGCTCCGCTTCATCAACCGGGAGCTGGGCGCGAACTTCGAGCCCGAGGCGTTCGCCCATCGCGCGTTCTTCAACGCGGAGCACTCGCGCATCGAGATGCACCTGGCGCCGAGCGTCCCGCAGGAGGTCAGCGCGCCGGACATCTCACTCAGCGTGACCATCAGCCCGAGCGAGACGATCTGGACGGAGAGCTCGTACAAGTTCACGCCCGAGTCGGTCGCGGGGATGCTCGCCGATGCCGGTCTGCGGCTGGAGCGCTGCTACGCGAACGACCGTCCCGACCGCCGGTTCGCCCTCGCCCTCGCCGCGCCCGCCTAGCGCACGCTCCAGTTGCCCTTCCCGTTTTATTCGTATAGGCTACCGGCAGACTTAGGACGTCCTAATTCCTGACATGGGACACCCATCCCATGAGGTCTGCCATGCCCCCTCGCCCTCTCTCCATGCGTCACCTCCGGCCAAAGCTCCTCTTGGCGCTCGTGGCCCTCATCGCGGGCCTGGCCGCAGGCTGCGGCTCCGATACCAACGACGCCGGCTCGCTGTACCTGTACTCCGGACGCAGCGAGAGCCTGGTCGGTCCCATCATCAAGCAGTTCGCCGAGCTCACCGGCATCGACGTGCAGGTGAAGTACGCCGGGACGGCGTCGCTGGCGGCCACCCTGCTGGAGGAGGGCGATAGGAGTCCCGCGGATGTCTTCTATGCCCAGGACCCAGGCGGTCTGGGGGTGGTCGAGAGCATGCTCGGAGTGCTTCCGGCCGAGACGCTCGAGAGGGTCTCCGAGTGGGCCCGCTCGCCGCAAGGGCTGTGGGTGGGCATATCTGGCCGGGCGCGCGTGCTCGTCTTCAACCCGGAGCGGGTGAGCGAGAGCGAGCTGCCCGCCAGCATCGAGGACTTGACGGACCCGAAGTGGAAGGGCCGCCTCGGCTGGGCGCCCACGAACGGCTCGTTCCTGACGATGGTGACGGGCATGCGCAAGCTGTGGGGCGAGGAGCGGACGCGGGCTTGGATCGACGGCATGGTCGCCAACGGGGCCAGCATCTATCCGAACAACACCACGCAGGTCGCCGCCGTGGCGTCCGGAGAGATCGACGTGGGGCTCGTGAACCACTACTACCTCTTCCGCTTCTTGGCCGAGGAGGGTGAGACATTCGTGGCCCGCAACTACCATCCCACCGCCGGCGGGCCTGGCTCCCTGGTGATGGTCTCGGGCGCGGGCGTGCTCGCCACGGCCGAGAACCGCGAGAACGCCGAGCGGTTCGTGAGCTTCTTGCTCTCGAGGGTGGCCCAGCAGTACTTCGCCAGCCAGACCTTCGAGTACCCACTGGTGGAGGGCGTGCGCACGGGCCGCCTGTTGACGCCGCTCCACGAGATCAACCGGCCCGACGTGGCGCTCGCTGACCTCGCCGACCTCGCGGGAACGACCGAGCTTCTGCGGAGCGCCGGCGCGCTGCCGTGAACGCCCCCCACACCGCCGCCCGGCCACGCGCGCCCGCCTTCATATGGGTGCCGGCCGTCGCCGTCGCGCTCGCCATGCTCCTGCCGCCGGTGTACCTGGGCGTGCGCGCGGCGGATGCGGGCTCCGGTATCGTCGACATACTGCTGAATACGAGGACGCTCGCTATCCTGGCGCGGACGCTCGTGCTGGTCGCGGTGGTCACGGTCGCTTGCGTCTCGCTTGGCGTGGCGCTGGCATGGCTGACCGTGCGCACCGACCTGCCGCTGCGCCGGACGTTCGCCGTGCTCACGGCGCTGCCGCTCGTGATACCGAGCTACCTCTTCGCGCGGCTCCTCGTCATCACGCTCGGGCCGAAGGGCACGCTCCAGGGGTGGCTCGAGCCGCTGGGGGTTGAGCGGCTGCCGGAGATCTTCGGGCTGCCGGGCGCCGCACTGACGCTCTCGCTCCTGAGCTTTCCCTACGTGCTGCTGCCGGTGCGCGCCGCGCTACTGCGGAGCGACCCATCGCTCGAAGAGGCCTCGCGGGGGCTCGGGCGCGGCGGCTGGACGACTTTCATGGGCGTGACGCTGCCCATGCTGCGGCCCGCGATCGCCGCGGGGGCCCTGCTGGTCGCGCTGTACACGATGAGCGACTTCGGCGCCGTGTCGCTGCTGCGCTACCAGACGTTCACGTGGGCGATCTACATCCAGTACGAGTCGCTGATCGACCGCACGGTCGCCGCGGCGCTGTCGCTGGCGCTCGTGAGTCTCGCGCTGACGCTGCTCTTCCTGGAGACGCGCACGAGAGGGCGGGCCGAGTACTTCCGCAGCTCGCCGGGTGCCGCGCGTGCCTTGAGCGTCGTGCGGCTCGGGCGCTGGCGGTGGCCGGCGGCGGGGTTCGCCGCGGGCGTCGTCGCCCTCTCGCTGGCCGCGCCGATAGCGATCCTGCTCTTCTGGGTCGTGCGTGGGCTCGGCGCCGGTGAGTCACTGAGCCTGCTGTGGAGCAACACGGCCAACACGCTCTCCGTTGCCGTGCTCGCGGCGATGGTAGCGGCGGCGGCGGGCATCCCCGTGGCGGTGCTCGCGGTGCGCTATCCGAGCCGGGCGAGCGCCGCGATCGAGCGGCTCGCCTACGTGGGCTTCGCGCTGCCGGGGGTGGCTGTGGCGCTGGCGTTCGTCTTCTTCGCTCTCGCACTCGCCCCGGCCGTGTACCAGACGACGCTGCTGCTCGTCGTCGCTTACGTGATGCTGTTCCTGCCCGCCGCGGTGGGGGCGACGCAGGCGGCGCTGCGGCAGGTGAGCCCGCGCCTGGAGGAGGCTGCCCGGGGGCTGGGCAAGACGCCCGGCCAGGCGTTCCGGCTGGTCACGCTGCCGCTGCTCGGCCGTGGCGTGCTCGCGGGGGCGGCGCTGGTGCTGCTGCTGACGATGAAGGAGCTGCCGGCGACGCTGATCCTCGCGCCGCCGGGCTTCACGACGCTGGCGACGTCGATCTGGAGCGCGGACACCGAGGCCTTCTTCGCACGGACGGCGGCCGGGGCGCTGCTGCTCGTGCTCGTGGCCGTGCCGCCGGTCGTGTTCCTCGTGGCGCGCGAGCGGCGCTAGACGCGGTCGACGACGATCCCCGCCTCGCGCGCCGAGACCTGGATGGCGAGCATCGACGTGATGGCCAAGATGCCGTGCGCGCCTTCGGCGGTCACGGCGTCCGTCCGCATCTCCTTGAGCGCGGCCGTCTGCTTCGCGGACAGCCCCAGCTCCGCCGAGACGCCGTCCATGTCGCGCACCCACCGCGCGCGGAGAGCGTCGTCGGTCCGGAGGAGGAACAGCGCCTTGTTCAGCGGGAAGGTCTCCGGCTCTGGGTACTTGTAGAACTCGTAGCCCTGCCCCTTGAACTCGAACCCCCCGAAGCGCGGCATGTCGCGGTGCTCCTGGCCGCGGCCCTCAGTCTCGGGGATGAAGCGCATGACCGCGTGGCCGTGGTGCGACGTCGGCTGGTAGGTGAGCAGCTTGCCGCGCTTGCGGCCGATGGCGCCGAGCATGACCATCCACGGCAGCAGCTCGCCGTTCCCGACCTCGTCGAGCTGCTCGCCGGTCAGCTCCAGCAGCGACTCGGGCCTGCCTTCCTCGAGCTCCTGGATGACCCAGTGGTCGAAGTCGTATTCGGGCTCGTAGTACTTCCACGTGCCCGGGTAGTGGGACATGCCGCCGGAGGCCAGGATGGCGACGCGCTCCGGCCGCTCGGCGATGACCGCGGCCATCGCGGCACCGAGGTCCATGCAGCGCTGCGTGGTCGGCAACGGCGGGAGGTAGACGTTCACGAACATGGGTATGACGGGGATATCGCGCCCGGCGAGGATGTACTCGAAGGGGACGGCGAAGGCGTGGCCCAACAGGGCCTCCTGCGCGTACGCCATGTCGTGGCCGCTCTCCACGAGCCCTTCGAGCAGCGCGCGAGCGAGCGGCTGGTGGATGGGTACGTCGTAGTGGTGGCCCGCGAAGGAGGCTGTGGCACGCTCACCCGAGACGAGGGCGAACGTGGGCACGGCGGAGAGGAAGAAGGTCTCCAGATGGTCGATGCCCACGACGATCAGCGCGTCGGGTTTCGTCTCGTCCAGCAGCTTGCCCAGCTCCGCCATGGCCGCGATGTCGGCATCGAGCTGCGCCTGGTCCTCCTGCGGTGGACGCGTCAGCAGCTGCGGTGCGTGGACCGACGCCATCGCCCAGACGATCTCACCCATCGCGCTTGCTCCCGGCCGCCGCTAGCTTGCCGAGGCGGCTTTCGGCACGCCGTAGCCCTCGGGCGCCTGCCACGCGTGCATCCAGGTCTGGATGTCCGACAGGGCCAGCACGTCGGCGTACTTCTGGTTCATGTCGAAGAGGTTGAGCGCGTGGGTCGCCTCGTGCCGGTCGAACACGCACTCCTCGGCCACGATCGTGTGGTAGCGGTGCGTGCAGGCGTCGACGACGGAGGCGCGGACACATCCGCTGGTGCTCTCGCCGGCCACGATCAGCGTGTCGACGCCGAGTGCGTTCAGATGGCCGACGATGGGCGTGCCGTAGAAGGGGCTCGGCGACGACTTCCGGAGGAACGCCTCGCCCTTGATCGGCGCGACCTCGTCGACGATGTCGAACATCTCGGGGGTGCGTGCCGTGCGGCCGCCGGAACCCATGTAGCCGGCGCGGCCCTCGTCGCTGCGAGTGGCGTTGGCCCAGCCGGCGATGCCGGACTGCTCTTCCGGGAGGCCCGTGACGTGGACGACGGGGATGCCGACCTCGCGCGCTGTCGCCAGCAGGGACTGGATGTGCGGCAGCGATTCCCACGCCGCCAGGCCGCAGCTGGCGGGCCACTCCTTGACGGCCTCCATGAGCGGCAGGGGCCGGTCGCCGAAGACCCACCGGTAGAGGTCGATCATGAGCAGCGCCGGGCGCGCTCCGAACCCCGTGGTCCGATGGCCGCTGGCGGCGACGTGCGCCTTGTCCTGCTCGGTCAGAAACGGCTCCCAAACACGCTCTGCCATGATTGCCTCCTGTGCAGACGGCTCTCCGTATGGGCCAGGCGTCCGCAGGCTACCACAAGGGGTTCGCCCTCGTTTGGATGAGCCGGGGTGGTAGAGTAGCGCGCTGCAGGCCCCTTCACGGCACAGCGAGCGCTCCGGAGGCAGGACGAGCATGTACGCGAGGCTGACTCAGTTCCACGTGGACCCGAAGGACATCGATCTGGACATAGCGCAGGGCGTCTTCGAGCGTCTGGTGGTGCCGGAGATGCGCAAGCAGGCGGGGTACGAAGGCTGCTACCTGCTGCGCACGGAGAGCGGCAAGGGGGCCGTGGTCTCGCTCTGGGAGAGCGAGGACGCCGCCGTCTCCAGCGAGACGAGCGGGTACTACGCCGAGCAGCTCGCGAAGCTCATGCCGCTGCTGGGGAGCTCGCCGGAGGTGGATACCTTCCAGGTCGCGTTCGCCGACCATCCCATCGAGGGCGAGTAGCGAGCTATCCCTCGGTGGTCGCGCGGGCCGCGCCTGCCCTCGCGCGTGCGCGACGGCCGCCGCGCACGCGGCCGACGGGGTCGCCGTGCGCTTGTATGTTGTGCCGCACGCCCATGCGCAGCGCTATGTTCCGGCCGACCATGGCGACACCAAGCGTCATCGTCATGATGACGAGCGTCACGATACCCGCGGCCTCGCGCCGGCCGATCTCCGGCGCCGCGTACTCGAGCGTGAGCAGCGAGAGGGTCATCGTGTCGCGCGACGCGAGCAGGATGATGTTGGAGGTCGCGCCGGCGGCCGAGACGAAGTTGAGGACGCCGATGAGCACCATCGTTGGCATCAGCACGGGCAGGACGATGGAGAAGTACGTCCGGACCCAACCGGCGCCCGCTACGCGGGACGCCTCCTCCAAGTCGTTCCCGAGCTGGACGAAGACGCCCTTGAATATGTTCGTGCCGGTCGTATTACCGGAGATGACGAGGACGAGGATGAGTGCCCAGATGGTCCCGTGGAGCCACGAGAGGCCCGGCACCCACAGGAACATGATGAGCAGCCCGAGACCGGAGAGTATCCCGGGGATCCCCGCGGATATCCAGATGATGCTGTCCAGCGTCCCGCGGCCCCTCAGTTTCGTGCGGACGATCAGATAGGCGATGACGGAGAACAGCATCGGGCTGCCTATCCCGGCGACGACGGCCAGGATGGTCGTGGTGCGCAGTGCTTTCATGAACAGTCTGTCGCTGAACACGTACTCCCAGTGCACGGTCGTCCACAGAGGCGTCGTGTTGAGGAAGCCTGCCTTCGCCATGAAGCTGCCGACGATGACGATGACGAAGGGGAGCACCGTTAGGACGAACAACAGGGCCAGGATCGAGGCGAAGGCGATGTTGTTCCACTTCCCCATGTCCACCAGACCGGGCTTGAACTGGCCGGTGACGGTGGTGTACTGACGCCGGTTGATGATCCAGCGCTGCAAGGGGATGATGAGCGCGATGAGCAGGAACGTGATGCTTCCCAGCACCATCGCCTGGGCGTAGTCGGGCACGATGGAGAAGGTCACGAGCCGGTAGATCAGGGTGGAGTAGACGTAGAAGCCCCACGGCGTGCCGATGAGCTGCTCCGTCTCGAATCCCTGGAACACGCGGATGAGCTGCAGCGCGAACACGAGCACGATCGGCGATGCCATCACCGGCAGCGTGATACGGAACATCGTGCCCAGGTCCGATGCACCCGACACCCTCCCCGCCTCCTCCAGCGTGCGGTCCATGTTGCGGAAGGCGGGGGTCAGCAGCATGACCTTGTACGCGATGCCGTCGCCCATCAGGCGGGCCCACACGATGCCGCCGAGGCTGAAGATGTTGAACGGCCCCTTGTCGACGAAGGGCAGGTACTCCAGGGCGGTGTTGGCGAAGCCGACGTCCGGGTCCAGGATCATCATCCAGCCGATCGTGGACGAAAGCGACGGGAACATGAAGGCGACCCAGAACAGGTACTCGAGGGTGTAGGACGCCTTGATCTTCGTGCGCGCGAGGATCCACGACAGGCCGATGGCACTCGGCAGGCTGATGCCCACCACCAGGATCCAGATGAGGAAGGAGTTCCGGAGCGACTCGATCAGGAGCGGGTGGCCCCAGGAGTCGGTCCAGTTCGAGAACCCCCAGACCCACGGTGGCACGAGGAGGTCCCTCGCCACGTTGAAGCTCATGGTGAGCAGGAGCACGACGGGCGCGATCAGGTAGAACCCGAGCACCACGATGACCATGGCCATCATGAACGTGCCGGTTCCCGGCCGTAGCTTTGACGGCCGGTCGATCCCCAGGCGGGCCAACGACTGTCGAATCATGGTCGCCTCATGCCCCTCCGCACGCTATTGGGCGTAGAGCCCCAGCTCAGCGAAGAGCCCCCTGGTGAACGCGATGGCTTCGTCACGCGCCGCGAACCACTCTGGGGTGCTCTGGGACATGGCGCTCGCCGGATCGATCGTCTTCAGCAGGTTCCACTGCCGGTCAGAGACGTTGCCCTGCGTGAGGTCCGACCGCAGCGAGGGCGACGGGTCCTCGTCGTTGATCAGGTTCGCGCTGGTCTGCTGGCCGTCCCTCGAGAGGTACCAGTTGATGAACAACTGTGAGGCCTTCGGATGCGGTGCCTGGTCGAAGACGCTGAGCGTGCCCCGTATCTCCACCGTGCCACCCTCTGCCAGCGTGCGGTTCAACTTCGCTATCGGGATCCCGAGATCGATCATCGCCTCCATGTCGGTCGAGGCCTGGCCGGTGAAGAACGCCACGTCGTACTTGCCGCGTCCGATGCCGGTGGCCATCTCCGCAAAGCTGCCGCCTGGCAGGAACGCCACGTCCTGCTCCCGGATGAGCCTCTCGAAGAAGTCCTTCCCGATGAGTATCCAGGCGAGCGTCCGGTCGGTCACTACCCCGCCGAAGTCCGGGTCGAGGATCGCAACGATCCTGCCCTTCCACTCCGGCTTCAGGAAGTCGTAAAAGGACTGCACCCCGTCGATCTCGGCCTGGCTCACCCCGTCGGTGTTGTAGAAGACTTCCATGACGTTCTGGCGCAGCCGTAGCTCGAAGGCCGGCGAATAGAGGTTCTCAACGTCCGTCCATGCCCAGTAGTCAATCAGCCAGCCCTGAGACCGGTCGAGGACCTCCGGATGGAAGAATAGGGGCATGATGGGCACGAGAGCACCCGCAAGCCGCAGGCGATCGGTTGAGGTGCCGCCGACCAACGAGATGTCGGCGCTGTACGTGCCGGCCGCTCGCTCCGCCAGGATCCTGTTGGCGTTCGCCGTACCGCTGCCCGTGGCCTGAAGGACATTGATCTCGAACTTGTCGCCGAACGCTTGGAAGATGTCGCGGCTGGTGCGGCTCTCCGATGCGCCCATGATGAGGACGAGCTCCCCCTCGGCCTGAGCGTCGGCGATGAGCTGGTCCCACTCGATCTGGAATAGTTCCTCCGCGGAAGGCGGCTCGGGCGTCGACGTCGGCGTCGCGCCCGGGACGGACGTCGCCGTCGCCGTGGGCACCGGGGTCGCCGTCGGGTCATCCTGACCGCAGGCCGTCGCCACGGCGGCGACGATCAACGTCAACAGCAGCAGTCCCACCATTCCCTTGAGCCTCAGCATCGCGGCCTCCTAGGTCATGTATGCGTTCGTGAGTCCCCGGCCGCTACTGGCCGTAGAGCCCCAGCTCGGCGAAGATCTCTCTCGTGAACTCGATCACTTCGTCGCGTGCAGCGAACCACTCCGGTGTGCTCTGCGACATGGCGCTGGTGGGGTCGATCTCCGCAAGCTTGGCCCACGTCTGGTCCGTGACCTTGCCCTGCGTGAGGTCGGTGCGGAGCGACGGCGCTACGTCCTCATCGGTGGTCAGATCGAGCCTGGCCTGCTGCCCTTCACGCGAGAGGAACCAGTTGACGAACAGCTGGCCTGCTTTGGGATGCGGGGACCCCTCGAGAACCGTCAAAGTGCCTCGCACCTCCACGGTGCCACCCTCTGCGAGCGTCCGCGACAGCTTCGCGATCGGGATCCCGAGCTCGATCATGGCTTCCATGTCCGTCGACGCCGCGCCGGTGAACATCGCGACGTGGTACTTGCCTCGTCCGATGCCGGTGGACATGTCGGCGAAGCTGCCGCCGGGCAGGAACGCCACGTCCTGGTTCCTGATGAACGGCTCGATCCACTCCGGGCCTAGGAGGAGCCAGGCGAGGGTCCGATCGGTCGTCCCTCCCCCGAAGTCAGGGTCCATGATTGACACGATCCTGCCCTTCCACTCCGGCTTCAGGAAATCTTGCCACGATTGGACCGCGTCGATCTCGGCCTGGCTGACGGCGTTCGTGTTGTAGAAGATTTCGACGATGTTGTCGCGCAGCCGCAGGTTGTAGGCCGGCGAATACTTGTTCTCCACGTCCGTCCATGCCCACTCGTCGAGCAGCCAGCCCTGCGACCGGTCACGGACCTCGGGGTGGATGATCAGGGGCTCGATCGGCACGAGCGCACCGGCCAGCCGCAGGCGGTCGGTGGAGCTGGCGCCCACGACCGACACGTCTACGTCGAAGACGCCATTCGCTCGCTCGGCGAGAACCCGGTTCACGTTGGACGTGCCGCTGCCTCCCGCCTGGAGAACGGTGATCCCGAACTTCTGGCCGAACGAGTCGAAGATCGCACGACTGCTGCGGCTCGCGGGCGCGCTCAGGATGATGACGAGCTCGCCCTCGGCCCGAGCCTCGGCCTGGAGCTGTTCCCACTCGACCTGGAAGAGCTCTTCCTCGGTAGGCGGCTCGGGCGTCGGCGTCGCCGTCGCGCCCGGTACGGGCGTCGAGGTGGCCGTGGGCACCGGCGTCGCGGTCGGGTCCTCCTGGCCGCAGGCGGCCGCGAGCGCGACGATGAGCGTCAGCAGCAGCAGTCCGGCCATCCCTCGTATCTTGAGCATCGCGGCCCTCGAGTCTATTTCCCCACCCTTGAACGAGTGGGCGAACCCTAACAACCACCCCTATGTCCGTCAAGCGGCTCGCTGGCGCCGTGAACAGCCTCAGCCCATCTGGAGCAACGGCCGCAGCGCGCTCACGCGGGTGCGCTCGTCGAGCCCCCATACCTCCTCTACGACCGCGCGGGCGCGTTCGGTTCCCAGGACGCTCGCGATGAGGTCCGTTGCCTTGGCCTCCACGTCCTCGTGCGTCATCGGGTTGTCCGCCGTGCCCTTGACCGCCGGGACGTGCTGCTCGAGCAGCCGGCCGTCGCTCAGCGTGACCCGCACCGTGGCGGGGCGCTGACGCTCCAGGCCCGCGAACTCCGGCGAGCCGGCGAGCGTCACCCGTGAACGCACATCGAGCACCGCCGGGTCGCTCATCCGGTCGTAGGTGTGCGTGGCGTCGAACGAGAGCTTCCCGCCGTCCAGCAGGATCACGGCCATGCAGTACTGCAGGTTGATGTCGGGCATCGAGCGGTCGTCCACGATGCGCGCGCCGTTCGGCGGCAGCAGCACGTCGAGGCGCGCCACGTCGCCCGCGGCGATGCCGTGCTCGGCGACGATCAGCGTGAGCGCCTCGGCAGCGGCCTGGATCGGCGACCCGACAGGGAACTTCTTGATGTTCGTCTCGAGTATCTCGTAGTGGGAGCCGAGGGTCGCGACCCACCCGGCAAGCTTGTCCCGCTCTGGACAGAAGACGTCCAGGAAGTTGAACTCGCCGCTGAAGACGTCCTCCTCGCCGGTGAGGCCGGCCTGGACGAACAGCGCGGAGGTGACTCCGTTGCGCGCACCCATGCCGCCGAAGACGAATGCCTTCTCCACGTGCTCG
>JACZSI010000134.1 GCA_022574265.1 Chloroflexota bacterium
CCTGCCGAACAACGCCAACATCGTGCTGGCGGCGCAGCAGGCCGCCGGCCTGAGCGACGGGGCCGTGTCCGTCGTGCCGTCGCGGACGGTGCCCGAGGGCATCGCGGCGCTGCTCGCCGTCAACCCCGACCTGGACGCGGAGGCGAACGTCGAGGCGATGACGGCCGCGCTCGGCACCGTGCGCTCGGGCGAGGTCACGACGGCCGTGCGCTCGACCACCATCGACGGCGTGAGCGTGGTCGAGGGCCAGGCCATCGCGCTCCTGGACGGGCGCCTGACGGCCGCGGCCGCGACCCCGGCGGAGGCGTTGTTGGCCGCGCTCGAGCAGGCGGCGCCGGGCGATGGAGCGCTCGTCACGCTCTACCATGGCGCGGACGTTGGGGCGGAGGAAGCCGGCGCGGCGGCCGCCGAGATCGCTTCGCGCTTCCCCGGCGTGGAGACCGAGGTCATCGACGGCGGCCAGCCGCACTACCACTACCTGGTGTCGATTGAATAGTCGCCGAAGGGCGACGGGCGAATAAAGGCGCGGGAGCGCCGGGAGGGACCCCATGACCGTAAAGATCGTGACCGATAGCACATCCGACATGCCCCCGGAGCTGGCGGCGGAGCTCGGCGTCACCGTCATCCCGCTGACCGTCTTCTTCGGCGAGGAGGCGTTCAAGGACGGCATCGACATCACCCGCGACGAGTTCATGACGCGGCTCACCACCGGCGGCGTCTTCCCGCACACGTCGCAGCCGAGTCCCGGCGACTTCGTCGAGGTCTACAAGAAGCTCACCGAGGCGGGCGACGACGTGGTCTCGATCCACATCTCCGACAAGCTTAGCGGCACGCTCAACTCAGCCCGCGGCGCCGTTCAGGAGCTGCCCAACGCGCGCATCGAGCTCGTCGATACGCAGCTCACGTCGCTTGCCCTGACGCTGGTGGTGCGTGCGGCCGCGGTCGCGGCCAGCGGCGGGGCGACGGCCGAAGAGGTGGTGCGCATCGCCGACGAGGCGTCATCGAAGATCGACCTCTTCTTCCTGCTCGACACGCTGGAGTACCTGAGCAAGGGCGGCCGCATCGGAAAGGCGCAGGCGCTGATCGGTGGGTTGCTCTCCATCAAGCCGGTGCTCAAGCTCGTCGACGGCGAGCTCCACCCCCACGAGAAGGTGCGCACGCGGGCGAAGGCGCTCGCGCGGATGAAGGAGATCGCGGCAGAGGGCGCGCCCTATGAGGAGATCGCCTTGATCCATGAGCTCCCGGCCGAGGACGTCCGGGAGTTCGAGGATGTCCTCCGGCCGTTGTCCAAGGCGCCGCTGCTGACGGGGCGCATCGGCTCCGTCATCGGCACGCACACGGGCCCGAACGTCATCGGCTTCGCGCTGCGGCGGGCGTAGGCCCCTACCCCGGGTCGCGCTCCACGATCGAGCGCACGTGGTTGATCGCCGGTCCGTCCTTGCCGAGCTTGATCGCGATCAGGTCGACGCGCCACGGGCGCTGCTCCAGGCCGTTCGCTTGGAGGTAGAGCGCCGCCGTCTTGGCGAGGCGGTCGAGCTTGCGCGGAGTGACGGACTCCTCAGGCGTGCCGTAGGTGCTGCCCCGCCGCGTCTTCACCTCGACGAACACCAGCGTGTCGCCGTCGTGCGCGACGAGGTCGACCTCGCCGTAGCGGCTGCGGTAGTTGCGCGCCGCGATGCGCATGCCGAGCCCCTCGAGGTGGGCCGCCGCGAGCGCCTCGCCCCGCGTGCCGAGGGTGCTACGCGCGGAGGGCATCGCGGTCGAACAGCGCTGGCTTGAAGGGCGAGAAGCTCCTGCGGTGGGCGGGGCTCGGCCCCAGCGACCCGACGGCGGCGAGGTGCTCGGCCGAGGCGTATCCCTTGTGGCTCGCCAGCCCGTAGCCGGGGTAGCGCTCGTCCAGCTCGCACATCAGCCGGTCGCGGTAGACCTTGGCGACGACGGAGGCGGCCGCGATGGCCGTGCAGAGCGCGTCGCCCTTGATGATGGCCAGGCACGGCGTGCGGTGCCAATCGAGCGGGAAGGCGTCGATGAGCAGGTGGTCGGGCGGCTCGGGAAGCGCCTCGACGGCGCGGCGCATCGCCTTGCGCGTGGCGGGTGCGATGCCCATGCGGTCGATCTCCTCGGAGCTCGCCACGCCGATGCCAACGCCGAGCGCAAGCTCGCGCGCCGCTGCGTCGGCCCGCGCGAGCTGAGCGGCCGAGAGCGTCTTGGAATCGCGCACGAGCGGCAGGTCGGGATGGCTTGCGCCGGTGAGGTCCGGCAGGACGACCGCCCCCGCGACGACCGGGCCGGCGATGGGGCCGCGGCCCACCTCGTCGATGCCGGCGATGCGGGAGAAGCCCCGCCGCCAGAGGCGCTGTTCCTCGTCCTGCGTGGGACCGGCTGGGCCGTCAGACACACCGCGCTCCTGCTCAGGGACCGAGTGACCCTAGTTGTGAGTCCAGGGCTGTGCCCTAGTTATGGGTCCAGGGCTGTGCCCTGGCTGTGCCCTGGATGTAGCCGCCGCCGAGCACGCGGTCGCCGTCGTAGAAGACGGCCGCCTGGCCCGGCGTCACCGCGCGCTGCGGCTCTTCGAACCAGAGCGTGGCATCGCTGCCGGACGGCTCGAGGACGGCCGCGGCCTCGCGACCGTTATAGCGTATCTTCGCCGTCACGTGCACGGGGCCGGAGGGCGGATCGCCGGCGAGATAGTTGACGCGCTCGACCCGCACGCCACGGTGCATGAGCTGCTCAGCCGGGCCTAGGACGACCCGCCGGGAGTCCGGCTGCACCTCGGTGACGAACAGCCGCTCGCCGAGCTCGATGCCGAGGCCTCGCCGCTGGCCGACGGTGAAGTATTCGATGCCGGGGTGCGTGCCGAGCACGCGGCCGTCCGCGTCGACGAACTCACCGGGCCGTGGCTCCACGCGCGTCTTGAGGAAGTCGCGGTAGTTCCCCTGGGGGATGAAGCAGATCTCCTGGCTGTCGGCCTTGTCGGCCAGGTGCAGGCCCCCCTCGCGCGCGAGATCGCGGACCTCGTCCTTGGCGTGCTCGCCCACCGGCAGCAGCACGTGGTCGAGCTGGGCTTGCGTCAGTCCGAACAGCACGTACGACTGGTCCTTCGCCGGGTCGACGCCGCGGCGGAGCACACGCTGGCCCGGTGCGCCGGAGACCCGCGCGTAGTGTCCGGTGGCGACGAAGGGGGCGTCCATCATCGCCGCGCGCGTCATGAGGAAGTCGAACTTGATGCGGTCGTTGCACGCGATGCACGGGTGTGGCGTGCGGCCGCGCTGGTACTCGGCCACGAAGTAGTCCATGACGTGGGCGCGGAACTCGCGCTCGACGTTGAGCACGTAGTGCGGCACGCCGAGGGTCCCGCAGACGCGGCGCGCGTCCTCGATGTCGTCGATCGAGCAGCAGCCCTGGTGGTCGGGCGTGATGGCCTCGTCGCCGGCCGACCACAGCCGCATCGTGACGCCGATCACGTCGTAGCCGTCGCGCGCCAAGAGGTAGGCGGCGACGGAGGAATCGACGCCGCCACTCATCGCCACGACGACCCTTGGGAGTGACTCAGGCATTGCTCGGCGCCTCCTGCAGCTCGCGCAGCGGGCGCCGCGTGATGCTTTCCGGGTTCGAGATGCCGCTGGACAGCACGGTCTGCATCGCGTCCTGCGTCGAGAGGTCCGTGTCGTACACACGTGCCGCCTCGATCAACGCGATCCAGCCGGAGTTGGGCATCGGGGCGGTCGGGAGGTAGACGAACGCGTGCAGCTCGCCATCCACTCGCGTGAAGCCGGTGAGGAAGCCCATCGACCAGACGCCGTCGCGGGGGTACTCGACGAGGACGACCCGGTTGAACCCCGCGCCGTCCGACGAGGAGCCCGCGAAGGAGCCGGTCATCTTCTTGCCGATGCCGTAGATGGTGCCGACGACGGGGATAGCCGCCAGGATGCGCTCCATCCAGCGCGAGACGGAGCGCGCCGCGCCGCTCAGGGCCAGGACGCCCGTCAGGAGCATGATAAGGAGGAGCGCGACCAGGCCGACTCCGGGTATGTCGCGGCCGAGTGCGGTGCTCAGGAGCGGCCCCAGGAGGCCGTCCAGGAACTCGAACGCGAACTGAAGGATGACGACCGTCAGGACGACCGGAATAAGGATCAGCAGCCCGACCGCGAACCGGTGCGAAACCACACCGACCGCCCGCCGTAGGCGCGACCGGGCGGGCTGCTGCGTGGTCCCTTGCGACACCGTGAACTCCCCCGCGCCCCGTGCTCTCGTGTCGGCTGGAGCGCTCGCGCCATTATACCGGCGCTCCCACCCGCCCCTATAATGGCGCCGATGACGACCACGTTCCCACCACGCGCCAAACGCGCCGTGCTCGAGCCCGAGCAGATCGCGGCGGCCGCGCGCCGGGCGGTCGACGTGGCCTCGGACAAGCAGGCGAGCGACATCCTGCTGCTGGACGTGCGCGAGGTCGCGTCGTTCACCGACTACATGATCATCATGAGCGCGGTGACGCCGCGCCAGACCAACGCGCTTGCCGGGGACCTCACGGTCGCCGGGAAGGCGAGCGGCCTCTTGCTCCACCACCGGGAGGGCACGGCGGATTCGGGCTGGATGCTGCTGGACTTCGGCGACGTCATCGTCCACATCTTCGATGAGGAGCAGCGGGAGCACTACCAGCTGGAGCAGCTGTGGAAGGCGGCCAAGACGGTCGTGCGGATGCAGTAGGCAGGGCACCGCCCTGCACCCATTAAGAGTAGCGTCGCAGGCGCCGCCGGATGCCGCCATCGCAGCGCGGCAGCGAGTGGGTCCAGGCTGTGCCCTGGCTAGCTCTCGTTGATCCAGCGGTCGGTCTCGCGCTCGTAGTCGAACGTCTCGCCGTCGCCGAACAGGATCCCCAGCTCGCGCTTCGCGGCCTCGGGCGAGTCC
>JACZSI010000135.1 GCA_022574265.1 Chloroflexota bacterium
TGGCGGGGCGCCGCAAGGGCTGGCGCGCCCCCGCGCCGCGCTACACCACGGGCGTCTTCGCCAAGTACGTGCGCAGCGTCGCCTCGGCCAGCGAGGGCGCGATCACGAGCCCGGGGCTTGCTGGGAGCGTTTGGTAAGGGGGCTGTGATGGAAACGGTCGTCGTTGTCCTTGCGGTTGCTATCACCGCCCTCATAGTGGTCATAGTCTGGGTACTGCGGAGGTCACCGGCCGACCTTTCCGGCGTTGGCGCCGCAGACCTCGATACCAAGAAGCAGCTCATCGACCAACGGCTCGAACGTGTGGATGCCGCGCTCGACCGCGTCTCGTCGCAACTGAAAGAATTCGAAGGTGAGCTGAAGACTCGGCTCGAGACGATGGGCGAGCAGACGGCTGCCCTGACTTCCACTACCAGCCAGTTGAAGGAGGTGCTCAGCAACTCGCGCGCTCGTGGCCAATGGGGTGAGCGCATGGCCGAGGACATCTTGCGGCTCGCCGGCCTCGTGGAGAATGTCAACTATCGCAAACAGGTCACGATCGCCGGTGGTGGCCGGCCTGACTTCGTCTTCATGCTGCCGGGTGACCTGCGGCTGAACATGGACGTCAAGTTCCCGTTCGATAACTACCAACGATTCATCGAGGC
Source organism: Chloroflexota bacterium (assembly GCA_022574265.1). Taxonomy (GTDB): domain Bacteria; phylum Chloroflexota; class Dehalococcoidia; order Lucifugimonadales; family Australimonadaceae; genus JADFRC01. Next base: position 642 of record JACZSI010000135.1, read on the forward strand.
CGAGTCGGACGCCGACCGTGAGGTGCACCGAAAGGCGTTCCTCCACGATGTCAGAGACCGCATCAAGGAGATCACGACGCGCGAGTACATCGACCCAGAGGGCGGGACAGCCGACTACGTCCTCCTCTTCATCCCCAACGAGAGCGTCTACGCGTTCATCTGCGAGCAGGACAGCACCGTGCTCGACTACAGCCTGGGCATGAAGGTCGTCTGCTGCTCCCCCTACATGCTCTTTGCGATGCTGGCGTTGGTGCGCCAGGCGGCGGAGCACGTCGCGCTGCGGCAGGCATCCGATGAAGTCCTCTCCCTTCTGGGTAGCTTCACCAAGCAGTGGGGCGAGTTTGGCGGGGCGCTCGACACGCTTGAAGCACAGTTCGACCGCGTCAGAAGAGGATTCGAGAACGTCACTGGCAGGCGCAGGCGCGCACTTCAGCGGCCCCTGGACCGCATCGAGGCGCTCCGCGAGCAGCGCCATCTGCCCATCGCGCAGATCGTGTCGGAGGAGCAGGCTGCGCTGCCGCCCGAGGACGTCACGGGCGTCCTCGAGACTGACGTCGAAGACGATGCTGACGAGGACCGCAAGGACTAGCGGCCCGGTGCCCGCACGCCCGGCAGCCGGTAGAATCAGCCCGTGTCCATCGTCGTCTTCGCCCTCATCCTCGTCGTCATCGCGGCCGCCGTCGGCGTGCCCGTGCTCGCCCGCAGCGGCGGCCGCGGCGTCAGCGACGCCGACGCGGTGGTCCTCGGCGCCGTCGTGCTCACGCTCGGGCTCGGCGGGCTGAACCTTGCCTTCGTGCTCGGCAACGCGCTCTTCGGCGACTTCGGCGCCTCAGCGGTCCTCGTCGGCCTCGCGCCGATCCTCGCCGGAGCGCTCGGCCGGCAGGCCGTCGGGGCGCGCATGGGCGGCGCGGGCAGGACGCTGGCGCTGGCCGCGGCCGCGGCGCTGACGCTCGCCGGCATCCCCGGCTACTTCGCGCTTCCGGTCGCCGTCGTCACGTCGGCGGTCGCGGCGCTCGCGTTCTTGGTGGGCCTGACCGACCCCCGCGCGCTGCTGCGCCGCCTCGACCCACGCGGGTGACGCCCCGAGGCCCGGCGGTGGTATCGTGAGCAGCCGAACGCGGCGCTGACCCCGCGAGGACCAGGCATGCTGACCGTCAAGCAGAGCAAGCTGCTCACCGCCACCGGCCCCGGCACGCCCATGGGCGACGTCATGCGGCGTTACTGGCTGCCCGCGCTGCTCTCATGGGAGCTTCCGGAGCCCGACTGCCCGCCCGTCCGCCTCCGGCTGCTGAGCGAGGACCTCGTGGCCTTCCGCGCGACCGATGGCAGGCTCGGGATCCTCGAGGAGTTCTGCGCGCATCGTGGCACCTCGCTGTGGCTGGCGCGCAACGAGGAGAACGGCCTGCGGTGCGTCTTCCACGGCTGGAAGTACGACGTGGACGGCCGTTGCGTCGACCAGATGAACGAGCCAACGCCGTTCGCGGAGAAGATACGGCTGCGGTCCTACCCGGCGGTCGAGCTCGGTGGGGTCGTCTGGGTCTACATGGGCCCGGCCGACGAGCGCCCTCCCGAGCCGCGTTTCGCGTGGACGCAGGTACCGGAGAGCCACCGTCACGTCACCAAGGTGCTGCAGGAGTCCAACTGGCTCCAGGCGTTCGAGGGTGGCATCGACATCTCCCACGTCCCCATCCTGCACCGCTCGCTGACCACCTCGTCGGCCGAGGGCTATGCGACGACGGACCCCTTCGTGGCGGGCAGCGACCTTCGGGTGGAGGTGGACCCGACCGACTACGGCTTCCGGTACTTCGGCGTCTTCGCCCTAGGCCCGGACGAGACCTACGTGCGTGCGTATCACTGCGTCATGCCCTTCACGCAGATCCGTCCGGACAAGCGAGACCGGGTCTACGGGCACTACTGGGTCCCCGTGGACGACGAGACCTGCATGACGTGGAACTGGTACTACAGCACGACCGACGAGCCCCTGGCGGACGCCGAGCGCTCCGAGGAGCGGTTCGGCAACGGGCCGGGGGACGTGGACCAGAACACCTTCGTCGCGCACCGCAATGCCCGCAACGGGTACATGCTCGACCGGCGCCATCAGCGGGAGCGGAACTTCACGGGGATAGAGGGCATCAACGCCCAGGACCGCGCCGTCCAGGAGAGCATGGGGCGCATCGTCAACCGCACGAGGGAGCATCTGGGACCCGCCGACAAGACGATCATCGCGGCGCGCAAGATGCTCTTCGACGCCATCCAGACCGTCCAAGACGGCGGCGCCCCACCCGGCACCGGCGCCTCTCACCACGCGGCGCGGGCGACGCAGCGGGTCGTCCCGAACGGGACCGACTGGCGAGCGGCCGTCCTGCCGGACATGGGTTAGCCGCTCCACCGTTTGACGCCCCTCCGTCCCTGGTGTACAAGCTGCGCGGGCGCGCGGCCAGCAACGGCGTGCGCCTCATCCCAACCGTGGAGGGAGTGCGATGGCAGAGGATATCGACGGTGTCAAGAAGCAGGTAGCGATCGCGAACCGGCTGCTGTCGGAGTTCGGGCTCGCGACGCACATCCTTGCGTCCCTCGGTCACGTCAGCATGCGCGTTCCAAGCGACCCGGGCCTGTTCGTCGTCAAGGGCCGAGGCTATGCGGTCGACGCCCTGCCCGCCGTGCGGCCGGAGGAGATGATCTTGGTCGACATGGAGGGCAACATGGTCGACGGGCCGCCAGGCACCTCGCCGTGCCACGAGGTGAAGATGCACTCGTGCATCCTTCGCGAGCAGCCGGACGTGCACGCCGTGTGCCACGTCCACCCGCGGTTCACCGTGGTCATGGGGCTCCTGGGCGCCAAGCTCCGCCCCATGTGCAACGAGGGCCATCAGCTCGTGCGCGGGGAGGTCCCCGTCTTCCCCCATTCGAAGCTCATCCTGAGCGAGCAGGACGGCATGGACATGGTCGCCACGCTCGGCGGCAGCAGCGCGATCATCCTGCGCGGCCATGGCGCCACCACCACCGGGGCCACCGTGGAGGACGCGGTCATGACGATGCTGCAGCTGGAGGAGCAGGCGCGCATGAACTGGTACGCCTACTGCGCCGTCGGCCCCGACTACCAGGGCATCCCCGAGGCCAACATGGACGAGCACGCCGAGGGCTGGGCCGGGATGCTCGAGCTGCCGCACCTGAAGGCACCGCTGGCAACCTACGGCGGGCCGAAGCGCCAGGGCGGCGCCGGCGGCGTCTGGACGTACTACTCAGGCCTCGTGAGCGCCGACCTGTAGACCGCGATCGGGTCAGGACTGCGCCGCGAACTCGAAGGGCTTCCCGGAGCCGGGCCGCTCCGCGAGGAACCGCTTGCCCTCCAGCGGTGCCTTGAGGTCGCAGTAGACCTCGACGCGGTTGCCGTCGGGGTCGTTGAAGTAGAAGCTGCGCGTATAGCCGTAGTCGATCTTCTCGAGGATCTCGACGCCGTTGCCGGCCAGGCGGTCGTGCACCTCCTCGAGCTCCGCGCTGCCGCCGTTGATGACGAATGCGATGTGGCTGAGGCCCAGGCCTCCTCTGGTCCGCTCACTGGGGATGGCCGGCTCACCGCGGACACGGAAGAGGCCGAGGTCGTGGTGCTGCGTGCCGAAGGACATGAACGCGAGCCCGCGCTCGGCGTTATGGCGGACGAGCTCCATGCCGACCTTGTCGCGGTAGAACTCGACCGCCTCGTCGACGTCCGAAACGTACAGGACGACGTGGCCGACCCGGTTGATCCCAGCCATGGCGCTTCCTCCGTGGGACTGCTGGCTGCATCTTACGTCCGGTTGCGAGGGTAGGCCAGCGTCCAGCCGCCGGTGATGGACCCGCCCGGTTGGCTACAATGCGGCCCGCAGCCTGTCCCCCGAGAGGTGCCCCATGGCCGGTTCCCTGGACGGCGTCCGCGTGCTCGACCTGACCCGCATCCTGGCCGGGCCCTTCTGCACCATGGTCCTCGCCGATCTCGGCGCCGACGTCATCAAGGTCGAGCAGCCGGTCTCGGGCGACCCGGCGCGCGGCAACGGCCCGTTCCTCGCCGAGGGGACCGGTGGCGAGCAGTTCAGCACCTACTTCATGAGCATCAACCGGGGCAAGCGCAGCATCGCGATCGACATGGGCAAGCCCGAGGGCCGGGACCTCCTGCTGCGGCTGGCCGAGCGGTCCGACGTCCTCATCGAGAACTTCAGGCCCGGCTCGATGGAGCGGCTTGGGCTCGGCCAGGAGACGCTGCGGGCGCGGAACCCGCGGCTC
>JACZSI010000136.1 GCA_022574265.1 Chloroflexota bacterium
GGGCATGATAGCAACCCGCGGTGCAGGCGATCGCGGCGCAACTCAGCTGCTAAGCGCTAGCCGGGTGCGATGAAGTCGATGGTGAGCAGCGGCCGGTTGCTGGCGTCGGCGTTCTCGCGGCTATGGAAGCGCTTCGCGGTCTGGATGCCGCTCTCGTCGCCCCTCAGTAGCCAGCCGAAGTTGGCTCCGGGGTCGTCGAGCCACGACTGCACGTCGGCGACCATGCCCGCGCCCGACGGCCAGGTATAGCTCCCGCCGCCGACGACGTCCGTGGTGCCGCTGGGCCCGGCCTCGAAGTCGCCGCCGGGCGCGGTCCACTCCACCGTGTCGAAGAGCCGATGGCGCCAGGTGGCGTCGCCGGTCTGCGCCGACGCGCCGGCGCCCTCGGCGCCGCTGGCGTCAGAGCCCGCCTCGCCCCAGTCCGCCATCACGCGGTGCAGCGTTACCGTCACGTTGCCCCCGCGGGTTCTCGACATTCGCATGCGCAGGCTCACGGCCGTGACCGTCGCGCCGGCCGGCACGGCTCCGGCTATGTCAAACCGCAGGAGGGCGCGCCGCGTGTTGCCGGAGTTCGTGTTGCCGACGAAGAGGTGCTCGCCAGCGCCGTTGGAGCGGAAGTTCGAGGAGTCCTCGAAGAGCGTGTTGTCCGCGGAGGGCTCGATCGTCGCGGAGCCGGGCACCGGTGGCAGCGGCGTCGCGGTCGGCTGGGGCGTGGGTGTCGGGACCGCGGTCGGCGTGGGACCCGCGGTGGGCGTCGGCGTTGGGGTGGCAACGGGCGTTGCCGTGGGGATGGGCGCCGGCGTGGGCGTCGGCGTGAGGGTCGGGACCAGGGCGGCTGTGGGGGTCGGCGACGGCTCCGGAGTCGCAGTGGGCGGAGGCGTGTGCGTAGCCGTCGGCCGCGGAGCCGTGGCCGTCGGACTTGGCGACGCCGTCGGCGTCGGGTCGGCGCTACAGGCGGCGGCCGCCACTGCCACCGCACCGAGAACGCCCGCGAGCAGCCGTCCGCCGGTGCGGCCTCGAGCGCGGGCTTGCAAGAAGCGTGCCATCAGCCCGAACTACGCTGGCGGGCTCGGGCGGGCTTCATCTCGCGCCGCGTGAGACGATGACCGCGTGACCGGCAGCTGTTTTGAGCTAGCGTTGCTTGCGACAACTAGGCCACGAACAGGTCTCTGAGTGACCACGCCTTCCGGATGAGACCCTGCTCGTGGAGGTATCCCACCAGCGTCTCGACGGTCTTTCCGTGCGTTTCGAGGCCGTGCGGACGCGGGAAGTGGCCGGCTTCGCGGAGCGCGCCGACGCGCAGACCCTGGTGGAGTGCGTCGTCGGGCTCCTCGGCGTCGTAGAGCGCGCGCGCCTGCGCCGATGCCGCGATCACCGCGGGGGCGAGGCCCGGGTTCGCCGCGACCGAGGCCTCCTTCATCACGAGCATCGTGTTGATGGGGAAGGCGCCGGTGCTCGCCACGTAGTCGTCCAAAAGCGGGTAGGGGTCCTCGATGAGCACGCGGACGCCCTCGGAGAGCTCGGAGCCGCCGCCCGCCACCACCAGCGCGTCGATCTCGCCCGCGGCGAGCAGCGCTTCAAGGTCCGTGCGCTGCTCGCGCTTGAAGCGCGGCGGTCGCGGGTACGGCACGCCGGCGAGGGAGTCGCGCTCGCCCTCCACCCAGGTGATGGAGTCGGCCGCGACGCCGTAGTGGTGCTCCAGGATGCCGCGGAGCCACACCGCGGGGTTGGACGCGAACCCCAGCGGCACGCCGACGCGCTTGCCGGCGAGGCCGGACGGGCCACCGATGCCGGCGCGCCTGTTGACGGTCACGCCGGTGAGGGGGAAGAACAGGTTGGGGAAGATGGGCAGGCCGATGATGGGCACGCCCTGGTCGCGCGCGATGACGAAGTTGGCGATGGTCAGCTCCCCAACGTCGTACGGCAGGGACGTCACCATGTCATGGAAGATGGGCGCCGGCGCCGGGCCGGGGTTGACCATCTCGATGTCGAACCCATCGATGGTGACGCGCCCGCTGAGCAGGAACTTAGTCTCCAGGCGATCGCCGACGGCCATCTTGAGCTCGGGCATCGCACCCCTCCTGGGTCAGGTGCCGCGTACCCTAGCACGGCGTGAGTCCACGCGACGGAGTGACATCCGCCCCTTTGGCTTCAGGACGCCGCGTGCTAGCGTGACCCCGGCCCATGACCATCGCCACCACCACCACATCCCTCGTGGACACGTACCGCGGCCTCCTGGGCCGCTACTTCGGCTTCCCGGAGTTCCGCGACGGCCAGGAGCGCGTGCTGCGCGAGCTCGCCGAGCACGACGTCCTCGCGGTCATGCCGACGGGCAGCGGCAAGAGCATGTGCTACGTCCTTCCGGCCATCGCCTCCGGCCGGACGCTCGTCGTCTCGCCGCTCATCGCGCTCATGCAGGACCAGGTCGAGTCGCTGACGGCCGCGGGGGTCCCCGCCGGCTTCATCAACTCCAACATCGACCGCGACGCGCAGAACCGGAACTACCGGGGGTTCGTGGAGGGACGGCTGAAGCTGCTCTACGTCGCGCCGGAGCGCTTCGCCAACGACCGCTTCGTCGCGGGCCTCCGCGAGGCGGGCGTCAACCTGCTCGCCGTCGACGAGGCGCACTGCATGTCCGAGTGGGGCCACGACTTCCGGCCCGACTATCTCGTGCTCGGCGCGGTCCGCGAACGCCTCGGCTCGCCCCGCACGCTGGCGCTCACCGCCACGGCGGAGCCCGGCGTCCGGCGCGACATCGCGCGCCTCCTCGGCATCGACGCCCCGCCCGTGGTGACGTCGGTGGACCGGCCGAACCTCAAGCTCGCGGTCGTCCGCATCGGCAGCCCCACCCAGGGCAAGCAGTGGTTGCTACGCTATCTCAAGGAGCGAGTCGGGCAGCCTGGCATCGTCTACGTGCGGACACGGAAGGGCGTCGACGACACGGCGTCGATGCTGCGCGAGGCGGGGGTCAACGCCGAGGCCTATCACGCCGGCATGCCCGCCGCGGAGCGCACGCAGACGCAGCGGCGGTTCACGCTGGACGAAGTCTCGGTCATCGTCGCCACCAACGCCTTCGGGCTCGGCGTCGACAAGCCGGACATCCGTTTCGTCGTGCATCTGAACATGCCTGGGCGCATCGAGTCCTACTACCAGGAGGCGGGCCGCGCGGGCCGCGACGGCGATCCAGCCGAGTGCACGCTGCTCTACGACCCGCGGGACGAGACGGCCCAGCAGCACTTCATCGAGCGCTCCCATCCTGACGATGAGCGCTTCCGGGCGATCTGGCGGCAGCTCGTGGACGACAGCGCGCAGAGCGACGGAGCGCCCGTCCGCCGGAACGGGACCTCGGCCGACGAGGAAGGCTACGCCACGGCCATCGCCGCGCTGCGCGACGGGGGCCTGATCGACGCGTCCGGACGGCTGACCTCGGACGACCGGGATGCGCCGGTCGACCCAGGGCCTGTCAGGGCACACCAGCGCTACGCGGAAGAGCGCCTGGGCCGCATGGTCGACTACGCCGAGTCCGGCCGCTGCCGTCACCTGCTCATCCTGGACTACTTCGGCGAGCAGGCCGCCGAGCACTGCCAGGCTTGCGACAACTGCCTGGGCGAGGCCGGGCCCGCGGGCGCCGTCGCCGATGCGGGACTGCGCGAGGTCATCGCCACGCTGCGCGACGAGCTCGCGGCGCGCTACCAGCGCGAGCCAGCCGACATCATGGGGCCAAAGACCGTCCGCGAGCTCGCCACGTACCGGCCACGCGACCGAGGCGAGCTCCTCGAAACGTGGGGCATCGCCGAGGTCAAGGCCGACTGGTTCGGGGCCGAGCTCATGCGGGCTATCGAGCAGTGGGAAGATGCGAACCCGGACGCACCGGCCCGCCCCGAGCGCACCGGACGGCGGCAGCCGCGCCTCGTCGAAGCCGAGCTGCTCCCCGTGGACGAAGCGCTCTACCAGCGCTTGAGCGATTGGCGCCGCGACCGCGCGCGGAGGGACAGCGTCCCGGCCTACGTCGTCTTCTCGAACAAGACGCTCCGCGAGATCGCAGCACTCCGTCCGCGTGACATGAACGCGCTGTCGGGCGTCTGGGGCGTGGGAAGCTCGCGGGTCGCCCGCTACGGCGACGAGGTGCTCGCCGTGGTGAACGGGGGCTGATCCAACTGCCGCGCCTGCTTGTCGGCCCGCCCCCGCCGCAATAACCTAGCCGCATGGCGCACACGCTCCGGCTCACCGTCAACGGCGCGACGTACGAACACGAGGTCGAGCCCCGGCTGCTCCTCGTGCACTTCCTGCGCGACGTCCTCGGCCTCACCGGCACGCACATCGGCTGCGACACCTCCCAGTGCGGCGCATGCACCGTGCTCGTCGACGGCGCGGCCGTGAAGTCGTGCACTGCTTTCGCGGTCCAGGCCGACGGCGCGGACGTCCGCACGATCGAGGGGCTCGCGGCCGACGACGCGCTCCACCCCATCCAGCAGGCGTTCTGGGAGAAGCACGGCCTCCAGTGCGGCTTCTGCACGCCCGGCATGGTCATGACGCTCGTCCAGGTGCTCGAGCGCAACCCCGACCCGACGGACGCCGAAGTGCGCGCAGGGATCGCCGGGAACCTCTGCCGGTGCACCGGCTACGAGAACATCGTCGAGGCGGCGATGCACGCCGCGGCAGCGATGCGGGAGGCGCGCGCATGATCCCGGCCGCGTTCGACTACGCCGCCCCAGCCACCGTTCGGGAGGCCGTCGCCCTGCTCCGCGGGCGGGCGGGGGACGCGCGGCCGCTGGCCGGCGGGCAGAGCCTCATCCCCATGATGCGGATGCGGCTCGTGAACCCCGCGCTCGTCGTCGACCTCGGCCGCGTCCGTGACCTAGCGTACGTGCGCGTACACGACCA
>JACZSI010000018.1 GCA_022574265.1 Chloroflexota bacterium
TGGTCACGCAGGGCGACTTCTCGCGCGAGGCGCTACGGACCCTGGACCCGCTGGCCTGGGCGACCATCGTCGCGACCTATAGCGTGCTGCTGAACCTCATCCTCGCGGCGTTCAACATGCTGCCCATAGCGCCTCTGGACGGCGGGGGCATCCTGATGGGCATCGTGCCCCGCCCGTGGCTGCCCGCCGTCGCTCGGGTCCAGCGCTTCGGGCCGTTCGTGCTCGTCGGCATCATCGGCTTCTCGCTGCTGAGCGGCGTGAGCGTGCTTGGCTTCCTGTTCGAGCCGGTGCTCGACCTCGCGGCCCGGTTGATGAGCTAGCCGTCCGCTCGCCTACCTACCGAGCCGCGGCCTTGGCGCTGTGGATCTCGTCGAAGAGGAGGCGCTTGACCGCCTCGGCGATCCGCGTGAGCTGGCGGTCGCTGAGCCGGGGGCCCATGACCTCCTGCTCGTAGCGCGTCACCACGCTCAAGAGGGTCCGGTCGGTCGGTGAGTTGAGGGGCATCGCGGATACCTTACCCGGCGGGTTCTGGAGCCACGGGATGATACCGCACCGACGGGGCCGCCGAGGCATCTGGCTACTGTCCGCCGCTTAGGCCTAGACACTTGCCGGTATGGAACTCCCCAACGCCGCCCAGGCTTTGGTCGAGCGTCAGAAGCTCCTGGGCTATCTCCTGTCGATGACGCATCCAGATGGACGCTCAAAGGCGGAGCTCTTCACTCGGTTCGGATTCACGGCGGACGCCTGGGAAGTGCTGCAAGAGGCACTACGGCGGCATGGGGCAGACAACCCCGTGTCGCAGGAAGTCGCGTCGGCACGTGGAGTACGCTATGTGGTGGAAGGCCCGCTCATCACGCCCGCCGGCAGCCCGCCCATGATCCGTACCGTGTGGATCGTGGAGCCGGGAAGCGACGCGCCGAGGTTAGTAACGGCCTACCCCGTCAGGAGGCAAGATGCTCAGAGAGCATGACCGCGCGGTGCTAACGAAGGACCTGCCCGATGATGACCTGCTGGCCGGTGATGTCGGCGTCATCGTCCACGTCTATCGCGAAGGGGGCGCCTTCGAGGTGGAATTCCTGGCACTCGATGGCAACAGCATCGCGGTGGCGACAGTTGAAGCGTCCGAGCTGCGCGGGGTCACGGCCCACGACGTGAGCCACGCCCGGCCCATCCGAGTCTAGGGGCGCTAGGCCCGAGCGCCAGACCTGCGCTGGTCTCTTGAGTCTGCCTCTTGACGGCCAGGTGGCGCTGGCGCCGGTGCTACAATCCCGGCCCATGCAAGCGACCGTCCGACATGCCGCGAGGCTGAGGGGCTCCATCACGCCGCCCGGCGACAAGTCGATCTCGCACCGGGCGGCGATCTTCAACGCCATCGCCGACGGCGAGGCGCGCATCGAGAACTACGGGCCGGGCGCCGACTGCCTCTCGACGCTGCGGATCATGCGCGCGCTCGGCGCCGGCATCGAGACCGACGGCACGTCGGTCGTCGTCCGCGGCGGGCTGCCGACCGAGCCGGGCGACGTGCTGGATGCCGGCAACAGCGGCACGACGATGCGGCTGGTCGCGGGCGTGCTCGCGGGAGCGCCGTTCATGAGCGTGCTGACGGGCGATGCGTCGCTGCGCTCGCGGCCGATGGGGCGCATCGTGGAGCCGCTGCGGCTGATGGGAGCGCGGGTCGAGGCGCGCCAGGACGGGACGCTCGCGCCGCTCGTGTTCGGAGGCGGCGCGCTCCGCGGCATCCGGTACCGGATGCCGGTGGCCAGCGCGCAGCTCAAGAGCTGCCTGCTGCTCGCCGGGCTGTTCGCCGACGGCGAGACGGTGCTCGAGCAGCCGGCGCTCTCCCGCGATCACACCGAGCTGATGTTCCGCGCGATGGGGGCCGAGGTCGTCGAGGACGGGCTGACCGTCTCGGTGAAGCCGGGGCGGCTCACGCCGGTGGACGTCGTGGTGCCCGCCGACATCAGCTCGGCCGCGTACTGGCTGGTCGCGGCCGTGTGCCACCCGGACGCCGAGGTCGTGGTGCGCGGCGTCGGCGTGAACCCATCGCGCACGGGCGTGCTGGACGCGCTCCAGGCGATGGGCGCCGACATCCGCATCGAGAACCGCCGCAGCGAGGGCGGCGAGCCGGTCGCCGACCTGACGGCCCGCTCGAGCAAGCTCGAGGCCACCGAGATCGGCGGCGACATGATCCCGCGGCTCGTCGACGAGGTCCCGGTGCTCGCGCTCGCGGCCTGCTTCGCGAAAGGCACCACCCACATCAAGGACGCCGCCGAGCTCCGCCTCAAGGAGTCCGACCGCCTCCGCGTGACCAACCGCGAGCTCACGCGCCTCGGCGCCCACATCGAGGAGACGGCGGACGGCCTGCGCATCACCGGCGGCGCGAAGCTCACGGGCGCCGCCTGCCGCAGCGCCAACGACCACCGCATGGCGATGACGCTCGGCGTCGCCGGGCTGCTCGCATCCGGCAAGACGACGGTCTCGAGCGCGGAGTCGGCCTCGGTCTCCTACCCCACGTTCTGGGACGACCTCGACGCGCTCGCGGGGGCCGGCGCGTGAGCGCATGAGCCTGGGGGACAAGGGGGGCACGGACCCACCGCCGCTGCTCGTCGTCATCTCCGGGCCGTCGGGCGTGGGCAAGGACGCCGTGATCGCCCAGATGCGGACTTCCCAGCCCGGCCTCACGTTCGCCGTGACGGCCACCACGAGGCCCATGCGAGCGGGCGAGGTCGACGGGCGCGATTACGTCTTCCTGAGCACGAAGCGGTTCGCGGCGATGCTCGCCGACGACGGCTTCTTGGAGCACGCCGAGGTCTACGGCAACCGCTACGGCGTGCCGCGCCAGGGGGTGCGCGCGGCGCTCGCAGCGGGCCGCGACGTCATCGTCAAGATCGACGTGCAGGGCGCCGCGACGATCCGCGAGATCGCGCCCGACGCGCTCCTCATCTTCCTGGCGGCACCGAGCGCCGAGGAGCTGGAGCGGCGCCTGCGCGCGCGCAAGACCGACTCACCGGAGCAGCTCACGGTCCGCATCGAGACCGCGCAGCACGAGACGCAGCAGGCGGGCTGGTTCGACGTCACCATCGTGAACGAGACGGGCGCCGTCGGCCAGACGGTCGCGCGGATCATCGAGACGATGGAGGAGCAGCGCCGCCGCGTGCCGCCGCGACGGGTGGTGGTGTGAGCGGCCACAGCCGGGACGACGCCTGCGCCGCACGCGGCCCCTTCCCTGTCATTCTGGGACCTCCCCTGGGGGTAGGGCGATGTGAGAATCTTCCGGTTAGCGCATGCCCAGAAATCCTTGGGGAATTACTTATCACACTCGGCGGCCATGATAGAATTACTTCATGAGTTGGTTACGCAGAACGTGGCGGTGGTGGTCCGACGCCGACACGGTTATCAGCCGGTCCGACCGGGTTATCAAGGGTCTGTCATTTGTTATTGGTGGAGGCGTCCCGTTTGGTCTAGGTTTCCTTGGCAATGTCGCACCTATCTGGTGGGGTCTCGCGGTCCTCGGCGGCGTGGCTATCGGGCTCCGAATCGCGAACGAGATAACGTGGCGTCGAGTTCAGAAAAAGAATGCCGTCGTTACGAGCCCGCCCATAGAACCGACAGATAAAGCATCTAACGCCCAACCGACGTACATCGGTGAAACGTTTCGGGTGGCTGACCTCGTCGCTGGTATCAATCCGCCACGAATCGACAGCATCATTTTCGAGAACTGCGACCTAGAAGGCCCCGCGATGATTGTCCAGGAAGGCTTCACAGCCTTCATCGGATGCACGTTTCAAGGAACCCGAGAGACTCTGCTTCTTGAAGTGGAATATGGGCTAACAATGATAGGAGTGGTCGGTGTCAAGGACTGTATTTTCCGCAATTGCCGGTTCCACCAGATAGGGGTGGTCATACATCCTGGGTTGCGAGAGAAGTGGCTTCAGGGTCTGGGAGATTCTGACACAGGCTCGTGATCAGAAGCCCTCGCGCGGCGCGTGGTCACCTCGCGCCACGCGCCGTCTTCGACCGATCCGCCCGGTCCCTGTGGTTCTGAGGAGTCCTTCCGCCAGAGAAGGCGCGACATGAGGATCGCTCGGCAAGCGATCTGAGAGATTCCGCCCTGCGCTCGGAATGACGGGCGGAGGCGGCTCGCGCCGCGCCCCGCCGCTAAGCGATCAGCACCATGTGCACGACGCCGGGGCCGTGGACGCCGATCGTCAGCGTCTGCTCGATGTCCGCCGTCCGGCTTGGGCCGGAGATGAAGTTCACGTACGTCGGCACGCGGCCGCGCGACTTCTGGTGGGCCAGGCGCGTCAGCGCGAAGTAGTCGTCCATGCTGCCGAGCACCTGGTCGGCCTCGACCAGCGCGATGTAGGCCGGCGGGGCCAGCGAGGTGAGCCGCGCGACGCCCTTGCGCGGCGTCACGACGCAGGTGCCGGTCTCGGCGATGGCGTACGTCACGCCGGTGATGCCCAGGTCGGCCTCGAAGGCGAGGGCCTTGAGCGTCGAGCGGTCACGGGAGCGGCCGGACGCCAGCACGGTCGCGGAGATGCCGCTGCGCCGGAGCGCGCCGTCGACGTTGACGCGCCTGAAGACGTCCTCGCTCGAGCGGACCACGCGCTTCGCGCGCAGGCCCGTGGCGATCTCCGCGACGACGTCGGCCGCGTCCTCGGCGGCGACGGGGCCGTGGACGTACCAGGACGCCTCGGTCGCGGTCTCGGCGAGCCGCTTGATGTTGCGGGCACGGCTCACCTCGACCCGCGCACGGACCGTGCGTACCTTCTCCTCCTGGCGTGGGAGGGCGGACTTGAGCGTCGGGTGGTCGGGCATGTGCAGCAGCGGCTCGCTCCGGCCGAGCGCCTCGCGCACGCGCTGGAGGAACGCCGCTTTGTTCGGATGCTCGTCAACCGGCATCGCTGTCCCCACCGAGGCCTTCTTTCCAGATCTGGCGGAACGGCTTGGGCGCGAGCGCCGGGAAGTCGCGGTCCTTGGTCCAGCCGGAGACGAGCGGCAGCGGCAGCGAGCGCAGCTTGCCGCGGCGCACGAGCGGCTTCTGGAGGAGGCGGCCGAGCCGCGTCGAGCGCTCGAGCGCACCGCGCGTCTTCACCGCGTCGTGCCACCGGCGCATGTACAGCCGCTCCATCCACGTGCCCGTGCGCTCGTCCCGCGGCGACCCTTCCGCGTGGCGGTGGCGCAGGTGCAGCAGCAGCTTCGGCAGGTCGATCTTCACCGGGCAGACGTCGCGGCAGGCACCGCAGAGGGTCGAGGCGTACGGGAGGTCGGCGGCCTGCTTCATGCCGGTCATCGGCCCCGTGACGACGGCCCCGATCGGGCCCGAGTACACCCAGCCGTAGGCGTGCCCGCCGACCTTGCGGTAGACGGGGCAGTGGTTCAGGCAGGCGCCGCAGCGGATGCAGCTGAGCGCCTCGCGCAGGACCTCGTCCTTGAGCAGGTTGAGGCGGCCGTTGTCGACGAAGATGAGGTGGAACTCCTCCGGGCCGTCCTCGTCCGAGGCGGCGCGCGGCCCGCTGATGAACGACGTGTAGCTGGTGGTGCGCTGCCCGGTGGCCGAGCGTGGCAGCAGCCGCAGGAAGAGCGGCAGGTCCTCGATCGCCGGCAGCAGCTTCTCCATGCCGGCGATGGCGACGTGCACGCGGGGCGTGGAGGTCGTCATGCGTCCGTTGCCCTCGTTCGTGACGATGACGACGGTGCCGGTCTCGGCGATGACGAAGTTGGCGCCGGTGATGCCCATCTCGGCCGTCTCGAAGTGCTTCCGCAGGGCGTCGCGGGCGATGGAGCACAGCCGCGCGATGTCGGAGGTCGGCGCGCTCTTCAGCCAGTCGTGGAAGAGGTCGGAGACCTCGCCGCGCGTCTTGTGCATGGCCGGGGCGATGATGTGGAACGGCGTCTCGCCCGCGAGCTGGATGATGTACTCGCCGAGGTCCGTCTCCACGGGCTCGATACCCGCCCGTTCGAGCGCGTCGTTGAGGCCCATCTCCTCCGAGACCATCGACTTGGACTTGATCGCGCGCTTCACGCCGTGGCGCTTCGCGATGTCGATGACGATCTGCGTCGCGGCCGCCGCGTCATCCGCGAAGTGCACGTGGCCGCCGTTGCGCCGGACGCTTCTGTCGGCCAGATCGAGGTAGTAGTCGAGGTTGCCGATGGTGTGCGCCTTGATGGCGGCGGCGCGCGTGCGCATCGCCTCCCAGCTCTCGTCGCTGTAGTCGGTGGCGATGGCCTCGGCGCGGGCCTCCGTGAAGTGGTCCATGACGTGGGTCAGCGCGTGCTGGATCCCCTCGTCGCGGACCGCACGGGCCGAGGCCTTCTTGAACGCGGCGCTCTTGACCTTCGCCACTACTCGCCGGCCAGCAGCTCTGCGATGTGGACGGCGCGCACGCCCAAGCCACGCCGCTCGATAGCGCCACGCATGTGCATCAGGCACCCGCAGTCGTTGGCGACGACGGTATCGGCGCCCGAGGCCCGGATGGCCTCGAGCTTCTCGTCCAGGATGGCGATGGAGATGTGCGGGTACTTCACGGCGAACAGCCCGCCGAAGCCGCAGCAGACCTCGCTGTTCGGCATCTCCTGGAGCTCGACGCCGGGCACGCCCTCGATGAGCTTGCGGGGCTCGGCCGAGATGCCGAGCTCGCGCAGCAGGTGGCAGGCGTCGTGGTAGGTCACGAGCCCACGGGCCGGCGAGCCGACGTCCGTGACCTCCAAGACGTTGACGATGAAGTCGGTCAGCTCGCGGGTCTTCTCGCCGAGCGCCTGGGCGCGCTCGAGGTCCTCGGGGTCGTCGCGGAACAGCTCCTGGTAGTAGACCTTGATCATGGCCGCGCACGAGCCGGAGGGCAGGACGACGTGGCGCTCGCTCTCGAAGACGTCCATGAAGTGGCGGGCGACGTCGGCGGCCTCGGTGCGATAGCCGCCGTTGAAGGCGATCTGACCGCAGCACGTCTGCTCTTCGGGGAACGTGACGTCGACGTTGAGGCGGCGCAGGAGGGTCACCGTGGCCACGCCCACCTCGGGAAAGAACTGGTCGACGAGGCAGGTCGCGCAGAGCGCCACTTGGAGCTTGGGGGGTCGTCGGGGAGGGCCTCTTCGGCCGCGGGGTCGAGCCACGCGCCTACAGTAGCACACCCTGGCACAGGCCTGGACCCATGAGGGGACGCGCCGGAATAGGGAGTGCAGAGAGCCTGCCCTGAGCCCGTCGAAGGGGACAAAGCCCTGGTGCCGGAAGCCCTCGCTCGCCGCGGCTGAACGTGTCAGACTTCAGGAAGAGGGACCGAGGCCAGCATGACCACGAACATCAGGCTCGCAACCGATGCGGACGCCGCGCAGATGCTCGCGATCTACGCACCGTCCGTACGGGAGTCGCCCATCTCCTTCGAGGTGCAGCTCCCAAGCGAAGTCGAGTTCCAGGCGCGCGTCACCACCACGCTGGAGTCCCTGCCCTGGCTGGTCTGCGAGGCCAACGGCGCGGTCGCGGGCTACGCGTACGCGGCGCTCCACAGTTCCCGCGAGGCGTACCAGTGGTCGGCCGACTGCTCCGCCTACGTGCACGCCGACCACCGCGGCCGCGGCGTCGGCCGAGCGCTGTATACGAGCCTCTTCGCCGGCCTGCGGGCGCTGGGCTACTACAACGTCTACGCCGGCATCACGCTGCCCAACGCACCAAGCGTCGCGCTGCACGAGGCGCTCGGGTTCGTGGCGGTCGGCGTCTACCGCTCGGTCGGCTACAAGATGGGCGCGTGGCACGACGTCGGCTGGTGGGAGCTCGCACTGCGGGAGCACGGGCCTGTCGAGGCCGCGCCGCGGCCGCTCGGAGACGTCGTTGGCACGCCCGAGTGGCGGGAGGCTCTGGCCGAGGGGACACGTCTCCTCAGCCGGAACGCCTGAACCGCGTCCCCCGTATCCACTCCGTCATGAGGATCTCGCCCGGCGCTCGCTCGATCGAGTTGAGCATTGCCGCATCGGGCGGTGCGAAGTACTGGGCCTCCGCTTCCATATACGTCCGCCACGCCGCATCCGAGTCGAAGTGGTTCAGCACCTCGTACTCCGTCTGCTGCTCGCGGACGAAGGCTCCTTCTTGCTCAAGCGCCGCGAGGGCGTGGTTCGCGGCCGCGATGGTCTGTATGAAGCTCTCGCTGTATTCCAGCGCGCCGACGCTCGTGGTCCCCGCGCTCGTGCGGACCGTGACGGGGTTGCGCCGCGGCTCCGGGTGCAGGTCCAGCAGCACGCCGCCCGGCCGGAGCGAGCGGTGGAGCTTCTTCAGGGCGTCAACGACGCCCTCGCTCGGCAGTCATCATATGGACCAGGAGAGGACGCCCACGTCGTAAGCGCCCGCCGCCAGATCGATGCTCGCCATGTCGGCGGCCCGGAACGTGACCCGGCCGCGCAGGGCGGCCGGCGTCTGCTCGCGGGCGGTCGCGATCGCCGCCTCGTCCGGGTCGAAAGCGAGCACGGAGGCCGCCGCGCCGGCGAAGCGCCACGTCAGGCGCCCGTCGCCGCAGCCCACCTCCACGACGTCCTTGCCGGCGAATTCGACCAGGTCGTGGATCGCCTTCGTCTCGACGCCCTCGGGGTCGATCGAGCGTTGCAAGAAGTCCCCTCACTGGGTGGCCCGCCTAGGCGACGATCTCCGCCGCCCGGTCGAGCTGGTCGATGTCGGCGACCGCGGGGCCCAGGACGACCTCGTCGACGCCGATGGCTTCGAGCGCGCTGAGTGCGTCGCGCACGGCTGCGACAGTGGACGGGATGGCCTTCGCGCGGGCCTCCGCGGCCTCCCCCATCCAGCTGTAGTAGTGCAGCTGGTTCGCGCGGCCCCGCTGGAGCGCGTCCTCGCCGATGGCGAACGTGAGGCCCGCCACGAAGCGCGGTGCCCCCTTGCGGCCGTTGTCCTTCCACGACGCTACCGCGATCTCGAACCCAGCCTTGGCGCGCTCGGGGTCGCCACCGCCGCCGGTGATGTAGCCGTCGGCCCACCGGCCGACGCGCGCGAGCGCCACGGGCGCCGAGCCGCCGATCAGGATCTCGGGGCCACCGGCCTGCACGGGCGATGGCCCAACGGCGTAGGCGCCCTCGGACAGCACGTCGCCCGCCCATACGCGCTTCATGTGCGCGAGCTGCTCGTCGAAGCGCTTGCCGCGGTTGCGGAAGGGCGCCGGCGACGCCTCGTAGTCGTCCGGACGCCTTCCGATGGCCATGCCGAGCGTCAGCCGGCCGCCGGAGAGCACGTCGACCGTTGCCGCCTGCTTGGCCATCATGCCGGCGTTGCGCAGCGGGGCCAGCAGGATCCCCGTCATCAGCCGGATCCTGCTCGTGACCGCGGCGATCGCACCCAGGGCGACCATCGGCTCGTAGGAGTCGTAGGCGAGTCGATCGATGATCGAGAGCGTGGAGAAGGGCCCCTGGTCGGCCCGCCGGGCCCACTCCAAGAGGTCGTCCGGAGCGGTGCCGGGGATGGCGCCCGGCAGCCCGATGCCGACCTTCACGAGCGGGCTTCAGCGGCGAAGTTGAGGTTGTTGCACCGCTCGCACGTCTCGGCCGGGATGAAGCCCCAGCGCATCAGATAGCCGAAGACGAAACAGCCGGCGCAGAAGCCAACGAACGCCTCGAGGCCCGCGAACAGCACCAGCACGCCGAGCACGCCATACGCCGCGCCCACCAGGCCGAAGCCGTAGACGAGCACGAGCGCCGTCACCGAGAACCCAAGCCCGATGGTCTGCGCGAACTGCTTCGGCGGGCCCGCGGTCAGCTTCGACCGGCGGATGAGCTTCGGCGCGATGACACGCGTCGCAAGCAGCCCCATCGGGCTCAGCTTGGGCCCCGTGAGGACGCGGGCCAAGAAGCCGTATGCCAGGACGAATAGCAGCCAGCGGACATCGGCCACGATGATGACCACCGCCAGCACGAAGACCATCGCGGCCACGGAGCGCGCCGCGTATTCGTTCACCGGGTGCGGGAACGTGAACAGCGCCCGCAGCCCAGACCGTTCATCAGCAGTTATCGCCGCCATCTCTCTCTCCCCTCGATGCGCCACGTACTTCGGACAAAAGAAAAAGCCTCCGTCCACGCTTTCGCCCATAGGCCGACGGAGGCTTCCCGGTAAAGCGGGAACCCAGCCTATGGGACTTGCATACAGACGCAGGCCACGTAACGCATCACCGCCATGATAGCACTCTCGTCACACCAGGCTCCAATAACCGGCCACCGACGGGGGGGCAGCCCCCCAACGCCGTTGCGTACCCGCACCCTCGCCGAGCCCCCCTCCCGTGGACGAAGCTATGCGTATGAGCGTCACCCGCAGGCTGGAGAGCGTCGCCAAGGCCGCGAGAGGCCGCGCGGTCCGCGCCCTGCGCAGCACGAGAGGCATCACGGGGATCGAGACGGCGATCATCCTCATCGCCTTCGTGGTCGTCGCCTCCGTCTTCGCCTACGCGGTGCTCAGCGCGGGCATCTTCTCGGCCGAGAAGGGCAAGGAGGCGGTCTACGCCGGGCTCGACCGGGCCGCGAGCAGCATCAGCCTCGTCGGCTCGATGAAGGCCGATGGCGTTGTGGCCACCGTGCTGACCACGGCCGACAGCACCGCGAACTGGACGGTGTCCGGCAGCGTCACGCTCGCCAGCGAGACCGACGACCGGAAAGAGGGCACGGCAAGCATCAGGCTGACGATCGCCGGAGGCTTCACGACCGGGCTCATCGCCTACGAGGACCTGGCGAGCACGGTGGACCTTTCGGGCCACTACGCCGCCGGTCTGTGGATCAAATCGGACACCACGCTCGCGTCGGGCGTGCTCAAGCTGCTGCTCGACGATAGCGCCGGTTGCGGCAGCCCCGAGGAGTCGCTGGACGTCGGCGCGCTCATCGCGGCCACGTGGACCAAGGTCCACCGGAACGTCTCCGACGCCTCCGCCCTCACCGCGGTCGCGTGCACGGGCCTCAGCGCCGCGATCGACCCCGGCGCTGTCGTGCTGCTCATCGACCTCATCGAGGGCCCCCCAGAGATCCAGAAGGTGCACCTGGCGCTGACCAGCGCGCTCCCGACCGAGGGGGTCGCATTCGTCCCACAGACCGACAGCAACGGCGACGGCTTGTTGTCCGACGAAGCAGGCCAGGCCAATCTGCTGGTGATCTCCTACCTGGACACGAACCAGCTCGTGCGCGACCTCGCCTGGTCGACGACGGAGCTGGGCCGGGGCGACGGCGACGTGGAGCTGGAGAGCGGCGAGTCGTTCCTGCTCACGATCGAGCTACGGGGCGTCGATCCAGTCCCCACCGCGAACACGGTGATGGCGTTCCACATCGCGCCGCATCAGGAGGCGCCGCTGGTGCTGGAGAAGATCGCGCCGACAAACATCACCCCGTCGATGCTGATCCCCTAGGCGCTAGTTCGCGCCGCAACGGGACGACCCTCCGACGCCGCTGAAGGCTGCCCGTTCGTGCTGAGCCTGTCGGAGTACGCCCGCCGCGTGTGCAAGCCTTCTCTCGCCCTTCGAGAGCCTCAGGACGAGCGGCTGATATCAACCGCACATCGGTAGCCGGAGCGAGTGCTCAACCCGCACCGCTCTAGGCCCGGGCGCCGTCCGCGTGCATCTCCGCGAGCATCGCGGCGTGCCAGTCGGAGGCGCGCGCCAGGACGCGGTCGGCCGCGCGCAGGCCGTCGACGCTCGCGCTCGCCCCCAGGGCCTCGCCGCCGTCCGCCACGGCCTGAGCGGCGTCGAGCAGCAGCTTGCGCGCCGTGATGATCGCCCGGTCCGCCTGCCCGAGCTGCTCGACGGTGCGGTCGGCGATGGGCCCCATGCTCTCCTGGATGGCATGGTCCTGCGTGTTGACGCCGAAGATGCCGGTGAACGTGCCGGTTTTCTGCAACGCGCGGTCGATGCGGTAGTCGTTGTCCTGGTTCCGCGCCTTGCGGAAGCGGTCGTCGACCTCGCCGGGGCCGCTCCCTAGCTCGCGGGCGACGGCCTGTGGGTCTTCCATGGCGTCGGTGAGGCTGTACTCCCAGTTGTAGACCATCGTATTGTGGTCGTCCATCGGCGCCCACATGTGCCCGGCCACGAGATCGCCCCCGGTGAAGTCGGCGCCCGGCCGGATCTGCGTGAACGGCATGACGAAGTGGTAGCCGCGCACATAGACCTCGTCGCTGGCCAGCTCGCGCACGCCGAAGTAGCGGTAGCCGTAGCCGGTCGTCTCGACGACGACCTCCGGGGCGCGGCCGCGCACGAGCGGGGCTGAGGCGTCGACGCCCGGCTGCGGGCTCCCCTCCTCGAACCGCCGGTGCAGGATCGGCACGTGCGACGTGTCGAGGCCGCCTTCGAGGCCCTGGAGCCAATTGCACTCCTCCCACGTCTTGTCGACGTAGCGGTGCGTCTCGGGAGCTTGCGTCCACTCGAACGCCGGCGGCGGGGGCTTTCGCTCCGGCGGGCCCATGAACGCCCAGACGAGCCCGCCCGCCTCGACGGTGGGATACGCGCGGAGGTGGACCTTGGCCTTGAAGTCGAAGGCGTCGGGCTCGTTCATCATGTCCAGGCAGTTGCCGTCGACGTCGTACTTCCACCCGTGGAAGACGCAGCGGAGGCCACCCTCCTCGTTGCGGCCGAACCAGAGCGACGCGCCGCGGTGCGCGCAGAACTCGGAGAGCAGGCCGGCGCGTCCGGCGGTATCCCGGAACGCCACGAGCCGCTCGCCGAGCAGCCGCACGCGCACCGGCGGGCAGTCGGGCTCGGAGAGCTCGCGGGAGAGGAGCGCGGGCATCCAGTAGCGGCGCATGAGCTCCCCCATGGACGTGCCCGGCCCCACGCGCACGAGCGCCTCGTTCTCGGCCTCCGTTAGCATCGCCGCCTCCGTGCGGTAGTATCGCATACGGCCCCTTCAAGAACCGTGTGGAGCAGGAGGCGACCATGGGCAAGCGGACCAGCTATCAGATCCCCGGCGTGAAGCACGCGGCGCCGATCCCCTTCGCCGCCCGGGTCGGCAACACGCTGTACAGCTCGGCGATCCAGGGCATCGACGCCGCGACGGGCAAGCTCTCCGAGGACGTCTACGAGCAGGCGGAGCACTGCTTCAAGAACCTGCGCACGCTGCTGGAGGTCGCCGGCTCGAGCCCCGACGACATCGTGCGCATGACGTGTCTGCTCGCCGATTTAGGCGACCGCGAGGCGATCAACAAGCAGTGGCTGGAGATGTTCCCGGACGAGAACGACCGGCCGGCGCGCCACACGTCGCGCTACGACCCGCCCGGCGGGATGAAGGTGCAGATCGAGATCGTGGCGGTGCTGGACTAGCTCCGGTTCCGATCGCCCCTAATAAACGTCGAGCGTGAAGCGCGGGCCGTCGGGCGTCTTCTTGAAGTCGAGCATCGCGTTCGGGATCTGCTCGACGACGTCGGGCCCGACGACGAGGACCGTCTTGCCGTCCAGCGTGACGCCCGTGTCCGCCCCGCCACGGGCGTCGACCACGATGCCGAAGTCGCCCTCGCCCGTCCACGCTGGCGGCACCGTCAGCCGCAGGAACCGGTCGGGGCCGAGCTTGCGCTCGTCCACCAGGACCCTGAGCTGACGCTTCGCTGCTTCGCTGATCTGGACCATCGGTCGCGCTAGTCGTCGATCACGAGCTTGTCGCCGTCCAGCGTGAGCAGGTGGCCCGACATGTCCATGCTCGCCTCGGCGGCGAGGAGGAAGCGCGGGCCGGCGAGCTCCGGACTGTCCATGCGGGCGCGCGCTTCATCCGGCGCGTCCTCGGTGGCGATGGGGCCGCCGGGCGAGAGCACGACGACGCAGATCCCGGCCTCCCGCACCTCCTCGGCGTGGTAGCGCGTGAAGTAGCGGATCGCCTCCTTGGAGACGACGTAGGTCAGCGCGCCCGCGGGCGTGAGACCGCCGCCGCCGTAGAGGTTCACGATGTGCCCGCCGTCCGCCTTCTCCAGATACGGCGTGGCATGCTTGCTGCACATGAACGTGCCGCCCAGGTTCGTGTTCATCACGCGCTCGTAGAAGCTCACGTCCATGTCCTTGATCGCGGGCCAGCGCGGCGTGCCCCAGTTGAAGTGCGGGACGATGCCCGCGTCGTTCACGAGCACGTCGATGCCGCCGAACCGCTCGGCGACGCCGGCCATCGCGGCGCGCACCTGGTCCTCGTTATAGACGTCGGCGACGTGGGCCACGGCCTCCCCGCCGAAGTCCTCGAGCTCCGCCAGCGTCTGGTCCATCCGCGGCTTGTCGACGTCGAGGATGGCGACCTTCGCGCCCTCCTTGGCGAAGCGATGGGCGATGTAGCGCCCGATCCCCTTGGCACCTCCCGTGACGACGACCGACTTGTCCTTCAGCACGATGCTCATCTCCCCTGTCTCGATGGGGGGACGCTATGGCCTTTCACCCCCCCCGTCAACCAGCGCGCAGCCCTGTGGCCGGGGTCGTCATCGGCCAACGTCTGCTCGTACTTCGACGGGCTCAGCACGAACGGTTCACTACCGCGCGTCCGCCGGGGGCCACAGCCAGTGCACTTGTTGACACCGTCGAGCAGTCCATCTAGCCTCGCGGGCAGCCGTTCGGGCCTCCAGGAGTAAGCATGAGCGAGACATCGGCGCCGGTGATCGACTGCGATGGGCACCTGGTCGAGTCCATCCCCGAGCTGGCCGAGTTCATGGACCCGAGCATCCGCAAGATGGCGACCAACTCCGGCCGCAACCGCAACGGCGTCTTCCCGACGCTGGACGGCATCCACTACCCGCGTGAGCGCGAGGACGCGCCGGCCCGCGAGTACGTCCAGGCGAGCGAGCACCGCAAGGGCTCGGGCGAGGACATCCTGGCCTTCCTGGAGCGCGTCGGCGTGCAGGACTCCATCCTCTTCACGTCGGAGGGGCTCTCGGTCGGCTTCATCCAGCAGGCCGACTACGCCGTCAAGCTGTGCCGCGCCTACAACGACTACGTCGCCGAGCGCTTCCGAGGCGTGAGCGAGCGGCTGCATCCGATGGCGCTGATCCCCATGCAGCGCACCGAGGACGCCGTGGCGGAGCTGCGCCGCGCGGTGCGGGAGCTGGGGCTGCCGGGCGCCATGCTGCCGTCGCTCGGCCTGCCGCTGCACCTGGGGCACGACTACTACTGGCCGGTCTACCAGGAGGCGGCGGACCTTGGCTGCGCGCTCGGCATCCACGGCGGCTCGAGCATCGGGTTCGGCGCCGACAGCTTCACGGACGCGTGGGCAGCGCGGACGATCCGGCACCCGATGCCGCTGCTGCTGGCGATGTCCTCGATGCTGCACCACGGCGTGCTCGACCGGTTCCCCGACTTCCGCATCGGCTTCTTCGAGGGCGGCGCCGCATGGCCCGCGCTGCTGCTCGACCGGATGGAGCGCGACGACGCGGTGTACGTCTCCGGCGGCAGCGGGTCGCGCTCCCTGCGCGACTACTTCTCGTCGGGGCAGGTGCTCATCGGGTGCGAAGGCAACGAGGACATCCTGTCGTATCTGTCGCAGCGCGTCGGGATCGAGGCGTTCGCGTGGGCGTCCGACTACCCGCACGAGGTCGACGTTGTCGCGGCCGCCGAGATGATCGCGGAGAGCATGGAGCGCCCCGACCTCACTTCTGACGAGAAGGAAGCGGTCCTGGGCGGCAACGCGCGCCGCTTCTTCAGGCTGTAGTGCTTCCGGGCTGCGAGGAGCTTGCCTTAAGGTCCCTGCCACGCACCGGCGCACTGGGTCTGGGGAGTGCAGAGGGGCGTCGCCCCTCTGCCGGGGGCACGGGGGTGTCCCCCGTCATTGGCTTTATCACCCCCTTCCTGGCGAGGAAGGGGGACGGGGGGATGGTCGAACGGGCCGACGGGCACCGACCCTCCCGCAACGGTGCGAGGCGCTGGGGCAGAGTCGGCTATAGGAGATGAGCATGCTGGACGGACGCGTCGCCATCGTATCGGGCGCCGGGCCGAACATCGGCCGCGAGATCGCCGGGACCCTCGCCGCCGACGGCGCCAAGGTCGTCTGCGCCGACGTGCGGAGCGAGGCCGCCGAGGCGGCGGCGCGCGAGCTCGTCGACCGCGGGTTCGAGGCGATCGCCGTGACCGCCGACATCACCGACGAGGCCGCCATGGCGGGACTCGTCGCGCGGACGGTCGAGGCGTACGGCCGCATCGACATCCTCGTGAACAACGCCGCCATCACCGGCACGCCGGGGCTGCTCGAGGAGGACCTCGCCGGGTTCCGGCGCATCGTGGACGTGATCCTGGCGGGCACGTTCAACTGCACACAGCACGTGGCGAAGCAGATGGTGGAGCAGGGCGACGGCGGCGCCATCGTCAACATCGCCTCCACCTCCGGCCACCGCGGCAAGGCGGGCTCCGTGGCCTACCAGACGGCCAAGGCCGGCATCCTGAACTTCACGCGGGCCGCGGCGGTGGAGCTGGCACCGCACCACATCCGCGTCAACTCCGTCACGCCGACGCAGACGGGGACGCCCGTGGGCGGCCGGGCGCGGGCCCGCGACGACGCCACGCCCCCCAAGAGCATCCCGCTGGGCCGCTGGGGCCGCCCCACCGACCAGGCCCAGGCCGTCCTGTTCCTCGTCTCGGACAACGCCAGCTTCATCACCGGAGCGGACCTGCCGGTGGACGGGGGCAACCTGGCGGTCCGCATCTCCGGGTAGATCTCGACGAACGTGAAGAGGCAACGATGACGACCGAGCAGAAGCCAGGCCACGAGTGGACCGACGCCGAGCGCGTGGACCAGTACGTCGCGCGGATGGACGCGCGCGAGGACGCGGAGCGCCGGCCCTTCTTCGAGTACATGGCCCGCCTCATCGGCGCCGAGCCCGACGCGGGCTTGAGCGTGCTGGACATCGGCAGCGGGCACGGGCCGGTGGCCACGGTCGTGCTCGACGCCTACCCGAACGCGCACGCCATCGGCCTGGACATCTCCGAGGCGATGATGGCGGTGGGGCGCGAGCGCATGGCGCGCTTCGGCGACCGCTTCCGCTACATGGTCGGCGACTTCGGCGACGGCAAGCTGCCGCCCGAGGCGGTCGAAGCAGGCCCCTTCGACGTCGTCGTCTCCTCGCGGGCCATCCACCACCTCTCGGCGGAGCTGATGGCGAGCCTTTATGCCGACATCCACGAGAACCTGCGCCCCGGCGGGTCGTTCTTCAACCTGGACACGGCATCTGCCGAGACCGATGCCATGCGCGAGCGGTACCGGGCAGCGCGGCGCGCCGAGCACCCCGAGGACGTGCGGCCAGCGTCCGCGTCCAACGAGCCGCGGCACACCGACGCGTTCCCGCACCACCGGGACGCCACGCTCATCCGCCACCTCGAATGGCTCAAGGCGGCCGGGTACGCCGCCTACGATTGCTTCTATAAGAAGGGTGACCGGGCGCTCATCGGCGGCTTCAAGGCGGCGTAGGGACGCACGGCGCGCCCCCTCACCCCAGCCATGACCACTAGCGCCCGCGACGTCGTCATCATCGGCGGCGGCATCACCGGCATCGCGACCGCCTACTACCTCGCGCACGCCGGCATCGCCAGCACCGTGATCGAGCGCGACGCCATCGCCAGCCACGCCTCGGGCTTCGCCTACGGCGGCCTCTCCGGCGGCATCCCCAACGGCCCGCAGCCGAACTTCCCGGCGATCACCGAGGGCATGCGGCTGCACCGCGAGCTCGCCGTGGCCCTGGCCGAGGAGAGCGACGTCGACATCCAGTTCCAGGACCGCC
>JACZSI010000019.1 GCA_022574265.1 Chloroflexota bacterium
GCTCAAGCGATGCAAGAACCGACCTCCGGCCCCGACGAGCCGATGACGATGTCCGACGAGCCGATCGTGCCCGTGCCCCAGGCGCCGCGGCCGATCGTCGCCATCGTCGGCCGCCCCAACGTGGGCAAGTCGAGCATCTTCAACGCCCTCCTCGGGCGCCGTGCGGCCATCGTGCACGAGGAGGCGGGGACGACCCGCGACCGGGTGACGGCCGGCGTGGAGTACGACGGGCGCCGGATGCTGCTCGTCGACACGGGCGGTCTCGTGACGGCGCCGGAGACCGAGATCGAGGCGCACATCGCCGCGCAGGTCGAGGCCGCGGTCGACGGAGCCGACGTCGTGCTGCTCGTCACCGACGCGCGACCCGGCCTCACGCCGCCGGACCACGACGTCGCGGCGTTGCTGCGCCGCTCCGGCAAGCCGGTGGTGCTGGTGGCGAACAAGGTCGACTCCGAGCGCCACGAAGCCCTGGCATTCGAGTCGCAGCAGCTGGGACTCGGCGACGCGATCCCGGTGAGCGCGCTGCACCACCGCGGCCTCGACGACATGCTCGAGGCGATCGTGCGCCACCTGCCGCCAGCTGGAGACGAGCCGGAGGAGCACGTTGGCGGGCCGCAGATCGCCATCGTCGGCCGGCCGAACGTCGGCAAGTCGGCCCTGGCGAACGTCATCCTGGGCACGGAACGCTCGATCGTGAGCGAGGTGCCGGGGACGACGCGAGACGCCATCGACACACCGTTCGAGTTCAAGGGCGAGCCGGGCGTGCTGATCGACACGGCGGGCATCAGGCGCCGCGGCGCCGTCCAGCCGGGTATCGAGCGCTATAGCGTGCTCCGCGCCGTCCGGGCCATCGACCGCGCGGACGTCGTCCTGGTGCTGCTCGATGCGACGGAGATCGCGACCGACCAGGACCTGCACATCGCGGGGGAGGCGCGCGAGGCGTTCAAGGGCGTAGTGGTGGTCGTCAACAAGTGGGACCTGGTCCCGGAGGCGGGCCGGCGGGAGGCGCGCGTGACCCGCAAGGCGGTCCTCTCGCGGCTGCGCTTCATGTCTCACGTGCCCGTCGTGTTCACCTCCGCGCTGCACGGCGAGGGCATCGAGATGCTGCTGCGCACGGCGTTCGACGTACACCGCAAGCGCATGCAAGAGGTGGACCGGTCCGAGCTCACGAAGGCCGTGATGAACGCGATCGCGCGGCACCTGCCTCCGGTGCAGGCCAGGGGCTCGCTCAAGATCTATCGGGTCAAGCAGGAGGCGGTCGGGCCGCCGACGTTCGTCTTCTACTGCAACAACCCCGACCGGGTGCACTTCTCCTACGAGCGTTTCTTGGAGAACACGATCCGCGAGGCGTTCGACTTCGAGGGCACGCACCTGCGGCTGGAGTTCCGCGGGCGGGGCAAGAGCCACGTCATCGGGCAGAGCCGCTCGCGCGGCGTGGGCGGGCGGCGGCCGCAGACCGGCGCCTCCCGGGGCGGGCGCTAGGCCGTGGAGTGGCTTCTGGTGCCGGCGGCGTACCTGCTCGGGAGCGTGCAGCCGGGGCTCATCGTGGTGAAGCTCACGATGGACGTGGACGTCCGCACGCTCGGCAGCGGCCGCACCGGCATGACGAACGTGCTGCGGACCGCGGGCAAGCGCGCCGCGGCGGTCGTCTTCCTGGCGGACGCCGGCAAGGGGCTCGCGGCCGTGCTCGCCGCGCGGGCTCTCACTGACGAGCCTCTCGTGCACGCCGCGGTGGGGACGGCGGTCCTCGTGGGCCACGTGTGGCCTGTCTTCGCGGGATTCCGCGGGGGCCGGGGCATCGCCACGGGCGTCGCCACGACGCTCGGCATCGACCCGTGGGCGTCCCTCGCGGGGGTGGGTACATTCTTGCCCGTGCTCGGCGTCTCCCGGTACGTGTCGCTGGCGTCCGTCGTCTCGGTGATCGCGGCCGTCGCGGCGTTCGCGGTGCGTGCCGCGTTCTTCGACGCTCCTGCCGCCTATCTGGGCTACTTCGTCGCCGGCGCGGTGCTGATCATCGCGACGCACCGTGACAACATCCGGCGGCTGCTCCGCGGCGAGGAGCGGCGGCTGGGCGGGCGGGCGGCGTGAGTTCGGCGGGGGCCGCCCCGGACGTACTCGCCCTTGGGGGGGCCTATCGCGTATGCTATGTCGCGTAGCGCCCGCTGGAGGGCCACCTGGGCCAGCACGAAGCCACCGGGCGAGGTAAGGGCAGAGCATCGCTAGGGAATATCGCGTTAACGATCGGATCCGGATCCCTGAGGTCCGGTTGGTCGCCGAGGACGGCACGCAACTTGGCGTCATGCCCACGCGGGACGCGATGGCCCTCGCCCGCGAGCAGGACCTGGACCTCGTCGAGGTCGCGCCGAACTCCGTGCCACCCGTCTGCCGCCTGCTGGACTACGGCAAGTTCCGCTACCTCCAGTCGACGAAAGAGCGGGAGATGCGGAAGGGCCAGAAGTCCCACGGGATGCGGGAGGTCCGCTTCCGTCCGAAGATCGGCCAGCACGATATCGACTTCAAGGCACGCCTCGTCAAGAGGCTGCTGGGCGAGGGCAACAAGGTCAAGGTTTCGGTGATGTTCCGGGGCAGGGAGATCGCCCACCCGGAGATCGCGGTGAACCTGCTGCGGCAGGTGCACGACGGTCTCAAGGACGAGTCCAAGCTCGAGCAGGCCCCCAACCTGGAGGGCCGGTTCATGAGCATCGTACTGGCCCCGGCGACGGCCCCGTCCAAGCCGAGCGAGCCGGCACCCGCAGCGCAGACGGCCGAGGCGACGGCGGAGAAGGCGCAACCGGCACGGGCAGCGCCGAGGCTGCCCGAGCCCGAGCCCGCGGCCGCCACGCCGGTAGCCGTGGCGGAGCCGGAAGCGGTCGTGGCGGAGACGACGGAGCCGGAAGCAGCCGCGGAGCCAGCGGCGGCCGTGGCCGAGCCGGCAACCGCCGCGGAGCCGGCCGAAGCGGCGGCGAAGCCCGCCAAGGCGGCGGCGAAGAAGGCCCCCGCCAAAGCGGCGGCGAAGAAGGCCTAGGGGGCCGAGACGAGGGACGAGGGGACGAGCTCGGATGCCGAAGATGAAGACACACAAGGGCGCACAGCGGCGCTACGGAGTCACCGGCTCCGGCAAGCTGCTCCGCATGAAGCGCAATAGCAGCCACCTGCGGCGCAAGAAGCCGCGGGCGGTGACACGCACGTACAGCAAGAAGCAGAGCGTCGACGCGACCCAGCGCAAGCGGATCTTGCGGCTGGTCCCGGCACTGAACAGGTAGCGATCAGATGGCACGCATCAAACGAGGGGTTGCGGCCCACCGCAGACACAAGAGGCTTCTGGCCCTGACCAAGGGCCACCGGGCGACGAGCCACAGCCTCTACCGCCGGGCGCACGAGTCGATGCTCCATGCGCTGAGCTACGCCTACCGGCACCGCAAGGAGCTCAAGGGCGACATGCGGAGGCTCTGGATCGTCCGGATCGGCGCCGCGGCGCGCGAGCACGGCGTTTCCTACAGCCAGCTCATGCACGGCCTGAAGCTCGCGGACATCGCGCTGGACCGTAAGGTCCTGGCGGACCTGGCGATGAACGACCGCGAGGCATTCGAGCAGCTGGCCAACGCCGCCAAAGAGCGGCTGGGCGCCGCCGCGTAGGCCGCTTACTTCGACTCCACCGCACCGATGCCGAAGTGTTCCGCGTGGTCGAGCACGCGCCGCAGTGCGTCGATGCCGATGTGGCGCGGCGACGGCGAGGTCGTCCACAGCCCCACCAGCGTCTCGTGGATGTCGCTGAGCGGCATCGTTCCCGACGGCGAGACGAGCAGCATCCTGAAGATCGTCTCGAGCACGGGCTGCCCCGCCGAGAGGTAGTCCTCCTGCTTCGCGCAGCTCTCCCGGGCGAGCCGGCGCATCTGCAGGAAGGACAAGGCCCGCCACGCGTCCGGGGTCTTGAGCTTCGCCAACGCCGCATCGCAGAGGCGGTCGACGACCACGACGGCGACCGAGCGGCCCTGGGATTCGATCAGGGCCGGCTCGACCGTGTATCTCGGGTCCTCGGGAGCATTCTCCTCTTGGGCCGTGGTGTCCTCGGGGGGTGCCTTCGTCGTCATGGGTGAATACCTCTCCTATGTGGTCAGATCCAGGTCTTCGGTTAGCAAACCGGCGTGGTCGGCCCAGTCGAGGAGCTGCACGACGGCGGTCTCCCCGGCTTTGCGCTCCGCTTGGTCCTCCGGACAGATGGCGAGCCCGTGGGCGAGCTCCATGGACGTGAGCAGGTTGGAGCCCTGAGCGCCGGTGAGGCGCGCATGGAGGCCGTCGGCCCTGCGCTCGATCGTCACGCGCGCGTAAACGCGGCGGCCGTCGTTGTTGTGGATCGTGTCGTCGAGGACCGCGCGCACGGTGGGCAGCGGGCGGGGCTCGGTGCCACGCATCTTGGCGATCGCGGGCCGGGCGAACTCGACGAGTGCCACCAGAGCGCTCACGGGGTTGCCCGGCAGCCCGAGGAGTGGGACCTTCCGGCCGTCCGGGGCATCGAGCAGCCCGAAGGCGAGCGGCCGGGCGGGCCGCATGCGCACCGCCCAGAAGTCGATGCTGCCGAGCTCGGCCAGCGCTTCCTTCACCATGTCGAAGGCCCCGGCGCTCACGCCGGCCGAGGTGATGAGCATATCGGCGTCGAGTCCTTCCCGTAGCTTGGCCCGCAGCTCCGTCATGTTGTCCCTGGCGATGCCCAGCATCACCGGCTCGGCGCCCCACCGGCGTAGCGCCGCGGCGGCGCCGTAGCTGTTGGAGTCGTACAGCCGCCCAGCCTCACGCGGCTCGCTTGGGTCCTGGACCTCGTCCCCGGTGGCGAGCACCGCGATCCGTGGCCGGCGGACCACCGGCGCCTCGGCGTAGCCGAGCGAGGCCAGCAGGCCGATCGCGGGCGGATCGAGCACGCGCCCCTTGCGCATGACGAGGTCTCCGCTCGTCACGTCCTCGCCGGCGGGGCGGATGTGCTCGCCAGCATCCGGCGCACGGTGGACGGCGATGGACGTCAGCGGCTCGCCCGCGGCGCGGCGCGCCACCTCGTCGGTGAGCTCGAAGGGAACGATGGCGTCCGCGCCGTCGGGCACGGGGGCGCCGGTCATGATGCGGACGGCGTGCCCAACGGTGACGGGCACGTCCGCGAGCGCTCCGGCCTGGACCTGCCCGGCGACGGCGAGCGTCACGGGCGTGGCCTCGGAGGCTGAGGCGACGTCGGCCGCGCGGACGGCGTAGCCGTCCATGGCCGAGTTCGGCAGCGACGGTATGTCGAAGGACGCATGGACGTCGCGGGCGAGGGTCAGGCCGTCCGCTTCGAGCAGCGGCACGCCGGCCGCGGGCAGCTCGTGGACGAGCGCGAGCACGCGCTCAAGCGCCTGCTCGACGCTGAGCATGTCGGCGGTGCGCGGGTGGGCGTGCTCTTGCTCCGCGTGAGCGTGCTCGCTGGTGTGGTGGTGCTCCGTCATGCTCGTAGCGTGGCCCCCGTCTCTTTGGCGAGCTGCTCGGTGATCGCAGCAACGGCGTCTGTCAGCTCCTCGGCGCCGAGCGTGCCGGTGGACGACTGGAGCTCGAGGCGGTAGGCAACGGACCTCTTACCCGCGGTAAGACCCGCTCCGGAGAACAGGTCGAACAGCGTCGAGCGCACCACGAGGGGGTGGCGCTCGATGATGGCCTGGAGCCGCTCGGCGGGCACGTCGTCGTCGACCACGAGCGCGAGGTCCCGCATCGCAGCGGGGTAACGGGAGATGGGCTCGAAGTGGTGGCGTAGCTCCGGTACCTGCTCACCAAGCAGGCCGATGTCGAGCTCGAAGAACGCCGCGGTGTCGACGGACAGGTCGTACGACGCGACGGCGCGCGGGTGGAGCTCGCCGACGATCCCGACAGGCTTGCCGTTGGCGAGCACGCTTGCGGTGCGCCCCGGATGCAGCAGGTCGTCGGTCGCGCGCTCGAAGCCGGGCGAGACGCCCAAGCGGCCGATGAGCGCCTCGACGACGCCCTTGGCGTCGTAGAAATCGAGGGCCCGCTCGGCATCCCACAGCGAGCGGCCACGCGGGCCGGCGAACACGCCGACGGCGATCTCACGCTCCTCCGGCAGGTCCCCCTCCCTGGGCAGGAATATGCGGCCTATCTCGAAGAGCGCGACGCCGGAGGCGCTCTGGCGGATCCCGGTGGCCGCCGCGCGGAGCACGGGGCCGCGGAGCGACGTGCGCAGGAACTCCTGCTCGCGGCTCAGGGGGTTCGCGACGCGCAGTGGCTCGGAGCCGTCGAGAACGGGCCCGAGTGCCGCGTCGGCGCCGCCCACGAGCGTGTAGGAGATGGTGTCCTGCATCCCGCTTGCCACGAGCAGGTCGCGGACCTCCTCGCGGAGGTCCCGCTCCGGCTGGGGCAGGAACTCCGGCACGCGGCCTGCCAGCGGGTCGGCCGGCACGGTGTCGTACCCGACCGTGCGCGCGACCTCCTCGATCAGGTCCTCGACGATGGCGATGTCGGTGCGCCAGTACGGGGGGACGACCAGCAGCTGGTTCTCGTCGATGGCGTCGACCTTGAAGCCCAACGAGCGCAGGACGGAGATGACCTGCGTCTGCGGGAAGCTGCCGCCGAGGACGCGCCGCATCTGCGTGCCGGTGAAGAGGATCTTCGGCGCTTGGATGGCCACGGGGTAGGTGTCGGAGACGCCGCGGGCCGCGACGCCGCCCGCCGTCTCGAGCATGAGCGCGGTGGCACGCCGCAGCGCGCGCTCGGCCAGCTCCGGGTTCAGCCCTTTCTCGAACCGGGACGAGGCCTCCGTGCGGATGTGCAGCGCGGCCGCGGTCCGCCGCGTGTTGATCGCGTTGAACGTCGCGGACTCCACCAGCACGTCGGTTGTCGTGGCGGTGGTCTCGCTGTTCTTCCCGCCGATGACGCCAGCGAGGCCGACCGCGCGCTCCGGGTCCGCGATGAGGAGCATCGGCGGCCGCAGCGTGTGCTCGACGCCGTCGAGTGCGGCGAACCGCTCGCCGTCGCGGGCTGGGCGCACGACGACCGTGGCCTGAGCGAACTCGGCGAGGTCGAAGGCGTGCAGCGGCTGGCCGTACTCGAGCATGACGTAGTTCGTCACGTCGACGATGTTGTTGATGGGGCGCTGGCCCGCCAGCTCCAGGCGGCGGCGCATCCACTCTGGCGAGGGGCCGACCTTGACGCCGCGCAGCACGGTTGCCGTGTAGCGCACGCACAGCTCGGCGTCCTCCACCACGACGGTGATCGCGTCGGCGACGTCCTCGTCGCCCTCGTCATACTCAGCCAGCGGCTCGGTCACGGCGTCCTCGGAGAGCGCGGCGATCTCGTGCGCGATGCCAAGGACCGACAGACAGTCGCCGCGGTTCGGGGTCACCTCGACCTCCAGAACGTCGTCGGAGGGCAAGACGTCGGCGAGCGGCGCTCCGACGGGTGCGTCGTCGCGCAGGACCAAGATGCCCTCGTGGTCGTCCCCAAGGCCGAGCTCCTTCGCCGAGCACACCATGCCGGCGGACTCGACGCCGCGGATGGTGGCCGCGGCAAGCTCCATCGGCTCGCCGGTCTTCCCATCGATGAGCTTCGCGCCGACGGTGGCGAAAGCGACGCGCTGGCCGACGGCGACGTTGGGCGCGCCGCAGACGACGGTCTGCGTGCCCGTTCCGGTCTCGACGGTGGCAAGCTGGAGGCGGTCGGCGTTCGGGTGCGGCGAGACGTCCACGACGTTGCCAACGACGACGTTGTCCCAACCGGCGCTCGCGCCGGGGACGTACGTGGTCTCGAGCCCCGCCATCGTCAGACGGTGTGCGGTCTCGGCCGGCGGCAGGGGCAACGGCACGTATTCGGCGAGCCAGGAGAGGGGGACTCTCATCGGTGGGTGCTTGCGTCCAGTGCCGCCCGAATCGGCGGCAGAATCGCGGCATCGGCTAGTATAGCGGCTCGCCGCGACCGCACCAAGCGAATCCTCCGATGGCTCCCTAGCGTAAGGTTATATACCAGGCTGATCCATGATTCCGACTCCCCGCCGCTCAAGCGGCATCCGCCTCAAGCCCCCCTGGACCCGGACCGCAGCGGCACTCGTTGCAGCCGCGGGCCTGCTGTTCGTGGCCGCCGCATGCGGCAGCACGCCGGAGGCCGAGGCCACGGCGACGCCCGGCCTCCCGCCGCCAGTGGCGACCCCGACGCCGCGTGAGGCGGGCGCGACCGCTGTGCCGACCACGACGCCGACGACGACGCCGACGCCCGACCCCGCCGACCGCGTGCCGCCGACCGTGGCCGCGCCGGAGCTCAGCGGACGCCCTGGAGGCTTCGTCGGAG
Organism: Chloroflexota bacterium; assembly: GCA_022574265.1. Classification (GTDB taxonomy): domain Bacteria; phylum Chloroflexota; class Dehalococcoidia; order Lucifugimonadales; family Australimonadaceae; genus JADFRC01. The sequence continues at coordinate 8,311 of JACZSI010000019.1, forward strand.
ACTTGGCGCCGGAGTTCACGGCGGGCGCGACGTGGCTCAACTCCGAGCCGCTCACCATCGCCGGGCTGCGGGGCAAGGTGGTGCTGATCGACTTCTGGACGTACACGTGCATCAACTGCATCCGCACGATGCCGTTCCTGCGCGAGTGGCACGCGAAGTACGAGGACCTGGGGCTGGTCATCGTCGGCGTGCACGCGCCGGAGTTCGAGTTCGAGAAGGTGACGGCCAACGTCGAGCAGGCCATCGCCGAGTTCATGCTCGAATACCCGCACGTGCAAGACAACGAGATGATCACGTGGCGGGCCTACAACAACCGCTTCTGGCCGGCCAAGTACCTGATCGACGCGGACGGCGTCATCCGCTACACGCACTTCGGCGAGGGCGCGTACGACCAGACGGAGCTCCTGATCCGTGGGCTGCTGGCGGAAGCCGGGCGCGACGTCTCGGCGGTCCCCGTCAACCACGACCGGGGCCCGACGGCCGACACCAGGGCGTATACGAGCGACCAGGAGAGCCGGATCACGCGCGAGATCTACGGTGGGTGGCTGCGGAACGACAACCCGCGTGGGCTCTACATCGCGCACAGGGAGTACATCAACGGGCAGGCGCTCCAGACGCGGATCTATACGGACCCGGGCGATCATGCGAACCAGTTCATGTACCTTCATGGGTCGTGGACGTCCGGTCTGGAGGCCATCGAGCACGCGCGCACGACGACGGATTACGAGGACTACCTCGCCCTCTGGTTCGCGGCGCGGTCGGTCAACGCCGTCGTCGACTTCGCGCCGGGGACCGAGCCGTTCGAGGTGCAGGTGACGCTCCACGGACGCCCCCTGCGCGCCGAGGAGGCCGGCTCGGACATGGTGATCGAGGAGTCGCGGAGCTACTTCCTCGTGGACGAGCCACGACTCTACGAGGTCGTCGCCCTCCCCGAATACGGCGAGGGCGAGCTGACGTTCAGCTCCAACTCCTCAGACTTCGGGTTGTTCGCGCTGACTTTCGGCGCGTACGCGGACATATCGTAGGAGGCGCCCGATGCGGTGGCGTGCGGTCGGGATAGCAGTCGTGGCGCTCGCAGCGGGCGCTTGCGCGACAGCCTCGCCGACCCCCGCTGGCACCCCGACCCCGACGGGCACGCCCACCGCCGCCGCCCCGGAGATCAGACCGCTGCTCGCAACGACGCAGCTGCGCGTCGGGACGCAGCGCGTGGCGTTCCTGCTCGACTCGACGACCGCGCTGATCACCGCGCCCGAGGTCCAGTTACAAACGTCGCTCGCCGGGACGAGCCTCGGGGAGACGGCGGTCGCGCCGTTCTACCTGTGGCCCTTCGGCACGCGCGGCACCTACGCGACCGAGCTGACGTTCGACCGGCCGGGGACGTGGCGGCTCGACATCCACGTCGACGACGGGACGTTCGCCGGCGATGCCACGCTGGTCCTCGACGTGGCCGAGCGCTCCGGCGTCGCGGACGTCGGGGAGCTGGCGCCGTTCAGCAACACGAAGACGCTGCGGTCCGAGGACGGGGACCTCTCGCGGATCACGACGGCGTCGAGGCCCGACCCCGAGCTCTACCGCATGACCGTCGCGGAGACGCTCATCAGCGGCCGGCCCAGCGTGATCGTCTTCGCCTCGCCCGCGTTCTGCACGTCGCCGACCTGCGGTCCGCAGGTGGAGACGGTCTCGGAGCTGCGGGCGCTGCACGCCGGCGAAGCGGACTTCGTCCACGTCGAGGTCTACGCCAACCCACACGAGATCCAGGGTGATCTGTCGCGCGCGACGTACGCACCGGCACTCGCTGCGTGGGGCATCGATGCCGTGCCGGGCTACCTGAACGAGTCGTGGGTCTTCGTGCTGGGCTCGGACGGCCGTATCGCGGCGCGCTTCGAGGGGTATGCGTCGCTCGGCGAGCTGGAGGCGGCGCTGCTCGCGGCGTCGTAGGCCGTCAGCAAGACGGTTGCTGAACACGGGACGGGCCGGAAGCGACTTTCAGGCCTATGAGGCGAGATCGAAGCGGTCGAGGTTCATGACCTTGTCCCACGCAGCCACGAAGTCACGGACGAACTTCTGCTGCGCGTCGTCACTGGCGTAGACCTCGGCGAGGGCCCGGAGCTCGGAGTTCGAGCCGAAGACGAGGTCGACGCGATCGCCCGTCCACCGGAGCTCCCCGGTCTTGCGATCACGACCCTCGAACTCCTCTTCGGCCTCCGACGTCGCCTTCCACTCCGTCGAGATGTCGAGCAGGTTCACGAAGAAGTCGTTGGTTAGCGTCTCGGGACGGTCGGTGAAGACCCCGTGCTTGGACGCTCCGGCGTTGGCGTTCAAGACGCGCATGCCACCGAGGAGAACCGTCATCTCGGGAGCCGACAGCTTGAGCATGAACGCCTTGTCCACCAGCAGGTGCTCCGCCGGGTGGCCGTTGCCCTTCTGGAGGTAGTTGCGGAACCCATCGGCGGTCGGCTCGAGCGGTGCGAACGACGTGACATCGGTCTGCTCCTGTGAGGCGTCGGTGCGCCCTGGCGTGAAGGGGACCTGCACGTCGTGGCCCGCACGCTTCGCCGCCTCCTGGACGGCTGCGCAACCGCCAAGCACGATCACGTCGGCGAGCGAGACTTTCATCCCGCCCGTCTGCGCGTCGTTGAACGCCTGCCGGATCCCCTGGAGGGTCTCCACCACCTGCGCCACGCCGGAGGCCACGTTGACGTCCCACCCGGCCTGTGGCGAGAGGCGGATCCGCGCCCCGTTCGCGCCACCGCGCTTGTCGGTATCACGGTAGGTCGAGGCTGACGCCCAAGCGGTCGAGACCAGCTGGGAGATCGACAGACCTGAATCGAGGATCTTGGCCTTGAGCGCCGCGACGTCCGCGTCGCCGATCAGCTCGTGGTCGACGGCGGGAACGGGATCCTGCCACAGCAGTTCCTCGTCGGGAACCCACGGTCCGAGGTACCGCGAGGTGGGTCCCATGTCTCGGTGCAGCAGCTTGTACCAAGCGCGAGCGAACGCGTCGGCGAGCTCGTCCGGGTTCTCGTAGAACCGCTTCGAGATCTCCTTGTAGGCCGGATCGACGATCAGCGCGAGGTCCGTCGTGAGCATCATCGGCGCGTGCCGCTTCGACGAATCGTGGGCGTCCGGCACGGTGCCCTGTGCTTCGGAGTTCTTGGGGGTCCACTGGTGCGCACCAGCCGGACTCTTCGTCAGCTCCCACTCGTAGCTGAACAGGTTCTCGAAGTAGCCGTTGTCCCAAAGGGCCGGGGCTTTGGTCCAGGCGCCCTCGAGCCCGCTGGAGATCGTATCGACGCCCAAGCCGCTGCCGAAGCTGCTCGTCCAGCCGAAGCCCTGCTCCTCGAGCTTCGCGCCCTCCGGCTCGGGGCCCTTGTAGTCTTCGGAATCTGCTCCGTGGGTCTTGCCGAACGTGTGGCCGCCGGCGATGAGCGCCACGGTCTCCTCGTCGTTCATCGCCATCCGGCGGAACGTCTCACGGATGTCTCGCGCCGCCGCCATCGGGTCCGGATTGCCGTTCGGCCCCTGCGGGTTGACGTAGATCAGGCCCATCTGGACGGCGCCCATCGGATGGGCCAGGTCCCGGTCGCCGCTGTAGCGCTCGTCGCCGAGCCACGTGGTCTCGGGTCCCCAGTAAGTGTCCTCGTCGGGTGCCCAGACGTCCTCGCGGCCGCCGCCGAAGCCGAAGGTCTTGAAGCCCATCGTCTCCATGGCGCGGTTGCCGGCGAAGATGATCAGGTCGGCCCACGAGATCTTCCGGCCGTACTTCTGCTTGACCGGCCAGAGCAGCCGGCGCGCCTTGTCGAGGTTCACGTTGTCGGGCCAGCTGTTCAGCGGGGCGAAGCGCTGTGCGCCAGAGCCGCCGCCGCCGCGGCCGTCATCGATGCGATACGTTCCCGCGGCGTGCCACGTCATCCGGATGAAGAACGGTCCATAGTGGCCATAGTCGGCTGGCCACCAGTCCTGCGACTGGGTCATCAGCGCGTCGACGTCCTTGGCCAGGGCGTTGAAGTCGAGGCTCTTGAACTCCTCGGCGTAGTCGAAGCCCTCGCCCATCGGATCGGTCTGGGGGTGGTTCTGACGCAGGACCCTCAGGTTGAGCTGGTCCGGCCACCAGTGCTGGTTCGCCGTGATCCCGACCGCTTGATGCGGGGTGTGGATCACTGGGCACACTGCGCCGGACGATACGCCGGTACTGGGATGTTCGTTGCTCATCGTTCGCCTCGTTTGCTCAGATTGCGGCTGTGAACCGTGTCCGTCCGCGTGCTCAAGCGCCGGTTGCTGCCTCCCCGCGGCCAATGAGGCCCCAGGCGGCCTAGACGGGGCCGAAGGAGAGGTGCCGCCGGTCCGCCTGGGACGCCCCGGCGAAGGCATCCTTGAGGTGCCCCTCGCTCTTGGTCCCCTTCAGTCCTGCTGCTCCGGCATCCCCCCGGATCTTGCACGCCAGAGAGTACCATTTGGCCGCGCTCGGTCAATAGCCGCACCATATCGTTGACCAGACCGCCGCTGAGCGGGCGAGTGAGGGGTCGCGGCGGCCCTCGCTCGCGGTTCCGCAAAGGTCCGGGTGCGGCTGAGGCGGCCGCCGGCCCCGGTGCTTGACAGGGCTCCCGTTGGGAAGTACGCTCCTCTAACTTAGGAGTCGTATGCCCTTCGCATCGCGGCACCGCGTTTCCTTGCGTCCCCAAATAACTCAGGTCTAGCCCTTCGCTAGGCCTGTCTTCGTGTCTCCCGAGCGCCCCAGGCTGAGGAGTTGTAAGCCAGCATGACCGCTTTGATGCCCGTCTCCGGCCGCGCCCCCACCGTCAAGTCGTACGCCCGCATCCCCAAGGTGTTGGAGCCGTCGAGCTTGATCCAGATCCAGACCAACTCGTTCGAATCGTTCAAGACCGAGAGCATCCGGGAGGTGCTCGACGAGATCAACCCGATCCAGGACGTGACGGGCAACCGCTTCGAGCTCCGGTTCGGGGCCCACGAGTTCCGCAAGCCCAAGTTCGACGAGGCGGAGTGCCGGATCCGGGAAGTCACGTACGAAGCGCCGCTGTACATCACGGTAGAGCTCGAGGTGAAGGAGACGAAGGAGGTCAAGGAGCAGACCCTGTTCTTCGGCGACATACCGTTGATGACGCCCACGGGCACCTTCGTCATCAACGGCGCCGAGCGCGTGGTGGTCAGCCAGCTCGTACGCTCCCCCGGCGCCTACTTCACGCGCATGGTGGACCCAGGCACCGGTCGCAACGTGTCGCTCTCCAAGCTGATCCCCTACCGCGGCGCATGGCTCGAGTTCGAGACGAACCCGCGGGACATCGTGTCGGTCAAGATCGACCGCAAGCGCAAGCTGCCGGTGACGACGTTCCTGCGTGCCCTGGGGTACGCAAGCGACGAGGAGCTGCTCCGGCTATTCAGCGACGTCGACAACGACCCGGCGCACCCGTACATCCGGACGACGCTCGAGAAGGACACGGCCGTGGAGACGGAGGCTCAAGCACTCGTGGAGGTCTACCGCAGGCTCCGGCCCGGCGAGCCTCCGAGCGTGGAGAGCGCTCGCACGCTGCTGGACAACCTCTTCTTCAACCCTCGCCGCTACGACCTGGGGCGCGTCGGGCGCTACAAGATGAACCGGCGCATGGAGCAGCAGGTCGACCCGCGCAACCGCACGCTGACCAAGGAGGACATCGTCGAGATGATCCGGATGATGATCCGGATCAACAACGGCTATGCGCGTCCGGACGACATCGACCACCTCGGCAACCGGCGTGTCCGCGCGGTCGGGGAGCTGATCCAGAACCAGCTGCGGGTGGGCCTCCTGCGCATGGAGCGCGTGGTGAAGGAGCGCATGACGATCCTCGACCAGGAGGAGGCGACGCCCTCCGCGCTCATCAACATCCGCCCGGTGGTCGCCGCGGTGCGCGAGTTCTTCGGCGGCTCGCAGCTCTCGCAGTTCATGGACCAGACCAATCCGCTCGCGGAGCTGACGCACAAGCGCCGGCTCTCCGCGCTTGGCCCGGGCGGACTGTCGCGGGAGCGCGCCGGTTTCGACGTGCGCGACGTCCACTACTCCCACTACGGGCGCATCTGCCCGATCGAGACCCCGGAGGGCCCGAACATCGGGCTGCTCGGGTCACTGGCGACGTATGCCCGTATCAACGACTACGGTTTCTTGGAGACGCCGTACCGCACGGTGCACAAGGAGATCTCCAGCAAGGACCCGGATGCGGTGGGCCGCATCGTCCGAGACGCGGTGAAGGACGGGAGTGGCAAGCTCATCGTCCGCGCAGGACGTCCTATCTCGGTTCCCGCCGGGAAGCAGCTCGCGGGCCTCAAGGAGCAAACGCTCCAGGTGCGGCCGTACGTGACGAACGACCCGGACGACATCATCTATCTCTCGGCGGACGAGGAGGACAAGTTCGTCGTCGCCCAGTCCAAGTCACGGATGGACGGCAAGCAGCAGCTCATGGACGAGCGGGTGGAGTGCCGGACGGCCGACCGCTACTCGGTGGAGCCGCCGGAGCGGGTGGACTATCTCGACGTGTCGCCGATGCAGATCGTCAGCGTCTCGACCGCGCTCATCCCGTTCCTCGAACACGACGACGCGAACCGGGCACTGATGGGGTCCAACATGCAGCGCCAAGCGGTGCCGCTCGTCCGCCCGGACGCGCCCATCGTGAGCACGGGCATGGAAACGCGCGTGGCGCACGACAGCGGTCAGATGGTGCTCTCCTCGGTGGCGGGCACCGTGACGTCGGTGACGGGCGAGTGGGTCATCGTGACCGACGAGGAGGGTACCGACCACACGCACGTGCTGCGCAAGTTCGTCCGCTCGAACCAGGGAACGTGCCTGAGCCAGCGCGCGATCGTCTCGCGCGGCGACCGCGTGGAGGCGGGCTCGGCGCTCGCCGACAGCTCGTCCACGGACCACGGCGACCTGGCGCTGGGCCAGAACGTGCTCTGCGCGTTCATGGCGATGGACGGCTACAACTTCGAGGACGCCATCATCGTCTCGGAGAACCTGGTCCGCGACTCGAAGTTCACGTCGATCCACATCGAGAAGTACGAGGGCGAGTCGCGGGATACCAAGCTCGGCCCCGGCGAGATCACGCGCGACATCCCGAACGTCGGCGAGGAGGCGCTCAGGAACCTCGACGACGACGGGATCATCCGCGTCGGCGCGGAGGTCACGCCGGGCGACATCCTGGTGGGCAAGATCACGCCCAAGGGAGAGACGGAGCTGACCGCGGAGGAGAAGCTGCTGCGCGCCATCTTCGGCGAGAAGGCGCGCGACGTGAAGGACACCTCCCTGCGGGTCCCGCACGGAGAGCGCGGCAAGGTGATCGAGGTGAAGGTGCTCACCCGGGAGCAGGGCGACGAGCTGGCCCCCGGCGTGAACAAGCTCGTGCGGGTGTGGGTCGCGCAGACCCGGACGCTCTCGGAGGGCGACAAGATGGCGGGCCGCCACGGCAACAAGGGCGTGGTCTCACGCATCATGCCGGTCGAGGACGTCCCTTACCTGCCGGACGGCACCCCCATCGACATCATCCTGAACCCGATCGGCGTGCCGTCGCGCATGAACCTCGGGCAGGTGCTGGAGACGCACCTGGGGCTGGCCGCCCACAAGCTGAACTTCCGCGCGGTCACGCCTGTCTTCGACGGTGCGACGGACGAGGACATCTTTGACGCGTTGAGCCGCGCCTGGCTGGTCGAGCGCGCCGGAGCGGAGCGGGAGGCGCAGAACGGCGAGCGTTCCGGCGCCGAACCCGATTGGGAGAAGGCCCGCGCCTGGGTGGCCGAGCATGGCTTCGACGCCGACCGTACGTTCGACGACAGCAAGACGAGCTACGCGTCGGAGGTTTGCCTGAGTCTGTGGCTCCAGGACCTCGCGGAGCCGTACACGGCGCAGACGGGCGAGGAGCTCACGACCACGGGCACCTTCGATGAGCTCTACCAGATGGCGCTGACCGTCGGGAAGGCCCTCAACCTGGCGCCGCCCATCATGGGCAAGACGATCCTCTACGACGGCAAGACCGGCGAGAAGTTCGACGGCTCCATCACGGTGGGTTACATCTACATGCTCAAGCTGATCCACTTGGTCGAGGACAAGATCCACGCCCGCTCCACCGGCCCCTACTCGCTGATCACGCAGCAGCCGCTCGGCGGCAAGGCGCAGTTCGGCGGCCAACGGTTCGGGGAGATGGAGGTCTGGGCGCTCGAGGCGTACAGCGCCGCCTACAACCTCCAGGAGATGCTCACCGTCAAGTCGGACGACGTGATCGGCCGCGTGAAGACCTACGAAGCCATCGTCAAGGGCGAGGACGTCGTCCAGCCCGGCGTGCCGGAGTCCTTCCACGTCCTGGTCAAGGAGCTCCAGAGCCTCGGCCTTGCGGTGGAGCTGCGGTACGAGGACGAGCGGGCCGTCCCCGCACCTCGGTTCACCTACTCCGAGGAAGCGGAAGAGGAGGAGGAGAGCGTGGCCGCGGCCATCGGTCCCGCCCCTCCGCCCCCACCGTCCTGGGAGGCCGACTTCGATCCGTCCGAGGAGGGCGAGGCGCAGGTCGCGCCCGAGGTCCGCGCCGACCTCGGTCAGTACGCGCGCCAGAGCGCCGGGGAAGACGGCGAGAGCGACCAAGCCTAGGCCCGTTCGAGCGCACGGATACGGTGGGGACAAGCCCCACGAGGAGAACAACGCAGGATGCCACCGGGAACAGACTTCAACGCGATCCGCATTTCATTGGCCTCGCCCGAGCAGATCAAGCAGTGGTCCTACGGCGAGGTGACCAAGCCGGAGACGATCAACTACCGGACACTCCGCCCCGAGAAGGACGGCCTGTTCTGCGAGCGCATCTTCGGTCCGACCAAGGACTGGGAGTGCTACTGCGGTAAGTACAAGAAGATCCGCTACAAGGGCGTCATCTGCGACCGCTGCGGCGTCGAGGTGGCCCGCGCCAAGATCCGCCGGGAGCGCATGGGGCACATCGCGCTCGCGGCACCGGTGGCGCACATCTGGTTCGCCAAGGGCATCCCGAGCAGGCTTGGCCTGCTCCTGGACCTCTCGCCGCGGAACCTGGAGCGCGTCCTCTACTTCGCCCAGTACATCGTGAGCTCGGTGGACCCACTCGTGCGCACCCGGACCATCGAAGCGCTCCAAGAGCAGCACGCCGAGCAGGTGGAGGCGCTCGCGGCCCAGCCGGACGAGGCCCTCGAAGCCCTCAACGCCGAGCTCAAGGCAGCCGACGACGAAGGCCGGCCCGCGGTTGAGCAGAAGATCGTGGAGCTCGCTGAGGCCGCCGAGAAGGCCAAGGAAGAGGCCGAGGAGGCGCTGCAGCAGGCGATCACGGACGTCGAGAGCATCCGCCCGATGATG
>JACZSI010000137.1 GCA_022574265.1 Chloroflexota bacterium
AGGTGGACCGCGAGACGCCGCCCTCGACCTGCACGTCGCCGGAGTAAGCGCGCAGCTCGTCGACGACGCGCTGGCCGAGCGCCGTCATCTCCTCGAGCGTCACGGCCTCGGTGAGGGCGTCGTACACGGGCACGTCCGGGTAGTCGCCGGGGCCGGGGAACTCGAAAGCGGCCTCGGCGCCGAAGGGCGCCGTCTCGAGCGCCGCCGCGACCACGCCGTCGATGTCGCTCAGGTTGGAGGTGGAGCTGAAGCCGACGCGGCCGTCCTTGATGACGCGGACCGCGGCCGCGGCCGACTCGGAGGAGTCGACCTCCTTGAGAGCGTTGGCCTCGAAGCCGACGGGCGTGCTCTCCGACTGAACGAAGAAGACCTCGACTTCGTCCGCATCGCGGCGTGCGCGCTCCAGGATACGGTCGGCCGTGTCGCTGAGTGTCGTCGCGGAGGCGATGGCTACGCTCCGCCGATCAGGCAGTGCTGGATGCGGATGTGCGGGCTGCCGTTGGAGACGGGCAGCGGGCTCTGGCCGGCCTTGCCGCAGCCACCGCCCTCGTTCATGCCGAGGTCGTCGGCGATGCCGTCGATGTTCTCGAGCGTCGTGAACACGTTGCCGGAGAGCATCACCGGCCGGCAGAGCTCCTCGACCTTGCCGTTGCGGATGCGGTAGGCCTCGCCGGCGGAGAAGGTGAACATCTCCATGCTGGTCATGCCGCCGTACCAGTTCTTGACGTAGAGGCCGTCCTCGACGCCCGCGAAGAGGTCGTCGACGGTGGACTCGCCCGGCACGATGAAGGTGTTGGTCATGCGCACGATGGGCGCGAAGCGGTAGTTGATCGCGCGCGCGTTGCCGGTCGGGCGCTCGCCGAGCTTGGCCGAGGTCTCGCGCGAGTGCAGCCGTCCGACCAGCACGCCCTCGCGGATCAGGTCGGTCTCCTGTCCCTTCACGCCCTCGTCGTCGTAGACGTACGACCCGCGGAGCGTCGGCCGCGGGATCGTCGCGCCGTCCTTGACGTTCAGGTGCGCGCCGCCGAAGCGGCGGCCGGGCTTCATCACCTCTTGGAGGCGCGGCTCGGTGTAGATCTGGTCGGCCTCCGAGAGGTGGCCGAAGGCCTCGTGGATGAAGACGCCGGCGAGGATGGGGTCGAGGATGACCGTGTACTCGCCGCCCTTGACCTGCGGCGCCTTGAGCAGCGCGACCGCCTTCTCGGCGACCTCCTTGGCGTCCTCGTGCAGGTCCTGGACGAAGGCGAAGTCGCCGAGGCTGCCGAGGCTGATCCCGGACTGCTGGACCTCGGCGCCGTCGCGCGCCATCGCGGAGATGCGCAGGTTGACGTCGATCCGCTCCTGGTCGACGTAGGAGCCCTCGGTGTTCGCGAAGACGACGTGGCGCCGGCCGTCGGTGTAGCCGACGGTGGCACTCTGGACGCCGGGGGTGCTCATCATGATGTCGACGTACTGGTCGAGCACGCCCTTCTTGTCGGCGAGGGAGACGGCGCGGGGGTCCATGCCGAGCACGGGCGGGACGTAGTCGACGACCGGCGGGACCTCGGCGAGCTCGACGCGCTCGCCGCCGACGGCGCGGGCTTGCTGGACGGCGAGGCGCACCTTGGCGTCGAGGTCGCTCAGGTCGTTGAAGGAGGTGAAGCCCCAGCCGCCGCCGGCGAGGGCGCGGACGTTGCCGCCGAGGCCGCTGCCCCGGCCGATCTCCTCGAGGTCGCGTCCGCGGTAGCGGATGGTGCTGGAGTTGGACTCCTCGACGCGGACCTCGACGTACTGTGCGTCGACGCCTTTGAGGGCCGCCTGGATCCGCTCGCGCATCTTCTCGTCCATGTGCTGCCTCCGGTGGGTGGGCGTTGCGGCGACACTTGAGTCTAACGAATGGCTGCGTCCGCTCGCAACGCGGGGCGGGCGGGGGACGCCGCGAACCAAGGGCGCACGCCGTGCGCCCCTACGTGGGTCTGGCACTGGCGGTCAGGCCGCAAGCACGAGCGGAAACCCGGCGCCTAGATCGCGCCTACCCGTAGGGGCGCACGGCGTGCGCCCGATGCATGCATCCGAGGGCCCGCAGACGACGAGGCAGCCTACCCCCGCAACCCCTCGCGGACCTTCTCCGCCGTCACCGGCAGGTCGCGGACGCGCACGCCGACGGCGTCGGCCACGGCGTTCGCGATGGCGGGCGCGGGCTGGGAGTTGGACTGCTCGCCGATGCCCTTCACGCCGTAGGGCCCGACGCCGGCCTCGGCCTTGAGCAGCACCGTCGTCAGCTCGGGGATGTCGGCGATGGTCGGGATGCGGTAGTCGGCCAGCGACGCCGTGGTGATGCGGCCGTCCTCGCTCACGAGCTCCTCGATGAGGCCGTAGCCGACGCCCTGGACGACGCCGCCCGCGACCTGGCCCTGGTGCCCGATCGGGTTGAGCACGGTCCCGGTGTCGTGGGCGGTCGTGAACCGCAGCAGCGTGACCTGGCCGGACTCGGTGTCCACGGCCACCTCGGCCACCTGCGCGGTGAAGGACGTGATGGCGATGCGCGCGTTGTCCTGGACGTCGCCCAAGCCGACGACCGGCGCTCCGGTGCGGCCCAGGATCTCGGCCCAGGGGACCGAGGAGCCGTCGTCGGTGCGCTCGACGGCGTCGCCCACCAGACGGAGGCGGTCCTCGGGCCAGCCCAGGATGTCGGCCGTGAGCTTGAGCAGCTCGTCGCGGACGGCGTGGGCCGCGGCGTAGGCGGCCTGGCTCGCCATGCGCGTCACGCGCGCGCCACCGATGCCGGAGTCGTACGGCGCGGTGTCGGTGTCCCACACGCGGACGGAGACGCGCGAGGGCGCCAGGCCGAGCTCCTGGGCGACGATCTGGCCGATGACCGTGTAGGAGCCGGAGCCCTGCTCGAAGATCGAGGTGTGGAGGACGACCGAGCCGTCGGCGTCGAGCGTGACCGACGCATGCGTCTCGCCGCCGCCCTGGACGCGCTCGCCGAACGCGATGCCGCGGCCGTAGACGACGCTGCCGTGCGGCGCCGGCTTGGGCGAGCGGTAGCCCGACGCGTCGAGCGCGGCCTCGAGGGTCTCGGCGCCCTTCACGTCCTCGAAGGCGATGCCGAGCGCGTTCTCGTCGCCCTGGTGCACGAGGTTCTTCACGCGCAGGTCGGCCGGGTCCATGCCGAGCTCGCGCGCGATGCAGTCCATCTGCGACTCGAAGGCGAACATCGCCTGCGGCTGGCCGGGGCCGCGCATGAAGCCGCACGGCACGTTGTTCGTGTAGACCTGGTATTCGACGACGTGCGCGTGGGGGATCCGGTACGGCGTGCCGGCGGCGTTCGAGGCGCCCGGCAGATGACCGCCCGCCGGCTTGAAGCCGCCGGCGGCGCCGCTGTCGAAGATGACCGTGGCTTCGTTCGCGACGAGCGTGCCGTCGCGCTTGACGCCGGTTCTGATGTGGATGACCGAGGCGTGGCGCGGGTTCGCGGCGGTGAGCTCCTCGGCGTAGTCGAAGACCATGCGCACGGGGCGGCCGGAGCGCTTCGCGAGCTCCCACGCGATGGGCGTGTCCATGGCCGAGCCCTTGCCGCCGAAGTCGCCGCCGATGGTGACGGGGTGGAAGAGCACGTCGTCAGCCTCGACGCCGACCGCGGCGGCGAGCATCTTCTTGCCGGGGTGCGGCGACTTGTTCGGGGCCCACACCTCGATCCGGCCATCAGGGCCCGCGCGGACGACGCACGAGTGGGGCTCGAGGTACGCCTGGTGCTGCCGCCCCGTCGTGAAGGTGTTCTCGACGATGACGTCGGCCTCGGCGAACCCGGCCTCGACGTCGCCGCGTCCGTACTCGTAACGGCCGAAGACGTTGGAGGGCTCCGTCGTGTCCTTCGGGAGGCCGGTGAAGTCCATCATGTCCGGGCGAACGAGGGGCGCGTCAGGGCGCATCGCCTCCTCGGGGTCGAGCACGGCTGGGCGCTCCTCGTACTCGACCTCGATGAGCTCGACGGCCCGCTGCGCGATCTCCTCGTCGTCCGCGGCGACGGCTGCTACCTGCTGGCCGGCGAAGAGGACCTCGCCCTGGGCGAGCACGGGCACGTCGACGATGGCGCGGCCGTGACGGGCGCCCGGCGCGAGGTCGGCGCCGGTGACGACGGCGTGCACGCCCCGTAGCGCCGCCGCTTTCGCGACGTCGATGCGCACGATCCTGGCGCGCGGGTGGGGGCTGCGCAGCGTCCGCCCGGCGAGGATGCCAAGGAGCTTGACGTCGGCCGTGTACTCGGCGGCGCCGGTCGTCTTGGCGACGCCGTCGACGCGGGGCGCGGGCGCGCCGACGGCCGCGGGCGCGGGGCTGCTGCTGGTCATGGGCGGCTCCTCCTGCGTGGGGCGAGGGGAGGATAGCAGAGCGGTCGTGGCCGCAACGCCTCCAGGCTCTCGAAGGCGAACGTGGCTTCGCGCCACCGCTCCCTCATCCTTCGACAGGCTCAGGACGAGCGGTTCAGCGCCCGCCCTCTCCGGTTCGCCTCCTCTCCCGCTCGTCCCCTCCCGTTCGTGCTGAGGCTCTCGAAGCCTGCCCTGAGCCCCGTCGAAGGGTACGAACGAGCGCTTGCTGACGATCAGGTGCCGTGCGAGCAAGCCCGTCTCGCTTCAGGCCCCCGTTACCCGTCGAGCAGCTCCCGTAGCGAGGCGCCGAGCTCGGCGGCCTGCCAGCGGCGCACGTCCGGCGAGCGCGTCTCCGCGTCGAGCGTGGCCGGCGCGCGGGCGAGGCGGTCCAGGCTGCGCGCCGGCCACAGCAGCGCCGGGTCCAGCGCGAGGCGCTATCCGTGGGCCTGGCGCCACGCCTTCAGCCG
>JACZSI010000138.1 GCA_022574265.1 Chloroflexota bacterium
CCCAAGCACGATCCAGGAGCCGACGATGCCCGATCTCCCGAAGCGCACCCTCGGACGCACCGGACTCGAAGTCACGGCTCTCGGCTACGGCGCCATGGAGCTCCGCGGCGGGCCGCGCGGCCGTCAGATCTCCGAGGAGGAGGCCGGGCGCATCCTCAACGCGGTGCTGGATTCCGGCATCAACTTCATCGACACCTCCATCGACTACGGCATGGCCGAGGAGCGCATCGGCAGGCATATCGCCCACCGCCGCGACGAGTACTACCTGGCCTCCAAGTGCGCGTGTCTCGTCGGCCCCGCCGCGGACGAGGAGCGGCCGCCCGGACAGCGCGGCGGACGGCACGTCTACACGCGCGAGAACGTCATCGCCGGGGTCGAGCAGAGCTTGCGCCGGATGAACACCGACCACCTCGACCTCGTCCAGGTCCACGGCTCGCCGTCCAAGCAGGAGCTCGAGGACGGGGGCGTCGTCGAGGCGATGCTGGACCTCAAGGCAGAGGGAAAGGTGCGTTTCATCGGCATGTCCAGCACGGGCTCGAACCTGCGCGACCACATCGCCATGGGCGTGTTCGACGAGTTCCAGATCCCCTACTCCTGCCTCCAGCGCGGGCACGAGGACGCGATCGCGGAGGCCGCGGCAGCCGGCGCCGGCGTCGTGGTCCGCGGCGGCGCGGCGCGCGGGGCGCCGTCCGACGATGAGCGCAACCGCGCGAGGGGCGCCGAGGCCGCCGGCATCTGGGAGAAGGCGGACCTCGACGGCCTGCTCGGCGGCATGTCGCGCATGGAGTTCGTCGTCCGCTTCACGGCCACGCACCCGGACGCGAGCACGAACATCGTCGGCACGCTCAACCCGGAGCACCTCGCGGAGAACATCGAGGCCGTGAGCCACGGGCCGCTCCCGCCGGACCTCTACGCCGCGGCGAAGCACCGGCTCAAGGCCGCGGGGTCGCAGCCGGAGTAGCGCGCATGGCCGTGCGGACCGTCGGCATCCTGAGCACGGGCGACATGGGCGCCGCCATCGGCAACGTCCTCCGCCACGGCGGCCTCGACGTCGCCACGTCGCTCGAAGGCCGCGGCGAGCTCACGAGCTTGCGCGCCACCGAGGCCGGCATCCGGGACGCGGGCACCCTCGATGCGCTGGTGGAGCAGAGCGACCTGCTGCTGTCCGTCCTCGTGCCGTCGGAAGCCACGGCCGTCGCCGAAGCCATCGCCGGCGCGTTCTCGCGCACCGCCGCGCGGCCGCCGGTCGTCGAGTGCAACGCCATCGCGCCTCAGACCGTCGTGCGCATCGCCGAGCGCCTGCGCGATGCCGGCGGCACGCTGATCGACGCCGGCATCATCGGCTCGCCGCCGCGTCCGGGCGGCGGCGGCCCGCGCGTCTACTGCTCGGGGCCTGACACCGCTGCATTCGAGGAGCTAGCGGAGCACGGGCTCGACGTGCGCCCGCTGGGTCCAACCATCGGGCAGGCCTCAGGGCTCAAGATGGTCTACGCGGCATCGACGAAGGGCACGACGGCCGTCTGGACCGAGCTGCTCGTGGCCGCCGAAGCGCTGGGCCTCAGCGAAGCGCTGCTCGCGGAGTTCGGCGACGCGAAGCTGCCCCGCCAGCTCATGGACGGCGTGCCGACGATGCCGCGCCGCGCCCGCCGGTGGGCCGGCGAGATGGAGGAGATCGCCCGCACGTTCGCGGACCTCGGCCTCACGCCGCGGATCTTCGAGGGCGCCGCCGACATCTACCGGCTCGTCAGCGAGACCCCGCTCGCCGACCAGACCTCGCGCGAGCCCGACCCCGAGCTCGCTGCGATGCTCGAAGTCCTCGCCCGAAAGCTGCGGGAGTAGGCGGCGGCAGCTCTCCGCCCTCGGGTAGCCCGGCAGGCCAAGCACCGCGGTGTTCCCGACGAAGTCCGCTCACCCTGAGCCTGTCGAAGGGCGAGGAGAGGGTTGCCGGACCGCACCGCTGCGATGGCGCGGCGCCTGCTCGTACTTCGACAGGCTCAGCACGAGCGGGTCCTCTCGCCGCTTTGCCCGGACAGGCTTGCTCAGGATGACGCGATCGCGTTTACCCCGTAGGGGCGCACGGCGTGCGCCCTCGGGGCTACCCCAGCACGCGGCGCTCGGCGAGGAGGAGCGACGCGATGGTCTTGGCGTCGTGGAAGCCGCCCGCGCGCGCCATCTCGACCGCCTCGCGGAAGCCCATCCGCACGAGCTCGATGCGCTCGTCGTCGTCCGCGTCGAGCGGGTCGTGCGTGAGGCGGGTGCCCAGGAACGCGTACAGGCACTCCGTCATGCCCCCCGGCGCGGCGTAGAAGTGACCGAGCTCCGTCAGCTCACCCGCGGAGAACCCCGTCTCCTCGCGCAGCTCGCGTTGCGCGGTGGCGACCGGCGCGTCGCCGTCCTCGATCAGACCGGCGGGGAGCTCGAGCAGCTCTTGCCCGACCGCGAAGCGGTACTGGCGCACCAGCAGCAGGTTCTGGTCGTCGTCGACGGCCACGATCACGACGGCGTTGGGGTGCTCCGCGACCTCACGGACCGTCTCCGTCCCGTCCGCAAGCCGCACGCGATCGACACGGACGCTCAAGCGCCTGCCCTCGAACACGCGCTCGGACGAGACCGTCGTCTCGGGCTCAGCCACTCCGGCGCGCCTCCGCCTCCGCGATCTCCCGCGCGAGCGCTACCGATTGGTCGGCGCCGCGCCGCAGCCGGTATACGAGCGTCTCGTAGAAACGTGCCTCCGACCCAGCGCGCCCCTCGGCGCGCAAGAACAGCGCTCGGTGCGGGCTGGCCGACACGCGGACCGACCCCTCCGGGGCGATCGAGACGTCCACGAAGCCGTCGACCGTCATGACGGCCGGGTGCCCGGTCTTCACTGTTAGCTCGACCGTGCTCCGCGCCGGCACGACCATCGGCGCGTCCATGTCGCCGTGCGCGGCCACCGGCACGAGCACCATGTCGTCCGACGCCGGATGGAGGATGGGGCCGCCGGCCGAGAGCGCGTACGCGGTGCTGCCCGTCGCCGTCGCGACGATGACCGCGTCCGCCTGGTAGGTCGTGAGCGCGGCCCCGTCGACGCTCACGCCGATCCGGGCCAGGTGTCCCGTCGACGCTCGGGAGACGACCACGTCGTTCAGCGCGTGCACGGGAGCCGCCCCAGCGGCCTCGGCCTGGAGCATGTGCCGCTCGTACACGCGCCCGACGCTCCCATCCAGGTAGCGGGGCACGGCATCGAGCGCGTCGGCCGCTTCGACCTCCGTGAGGAAGCCGAGCCGCCCGAGGTTCACCCCCAGCAGCGGCACCGCCGCCTGGGCCGCGACGCTCGCCGCGCGCAGCAGCGTGCCGTCGCCGCCGACCGTGACCAGCACGCCCGGCGGTGGCGAGCCGAGGGTGGGGGGGCCGTCGTCCGTGGATGCCAGCGGACGGTCGCAGCCGAGGCGCGCTCGCAGCAGCTCGGCCAGCGGCTTCGCGTCGGGAGACCCGGCGTTGTAGAGGATCAGCGCGTTCGCGGGTTCGATGGCCATGACCTGCTTCCCGTGGTCGTCGAGGCCATTATAGCTGCGCTTGGAGCCGCCGGGCGGCCTGCCCAGCGTGCGTTACAATGGCCGCGACGCAGTGGAGAGGTATGTGGTGCAGGTCGTCCTCAGCGCTCCCCGGGGCTTCTGCGCAGGCGTGGTGCGCGCGATCGAGATCGTCGAGATCGCTCTCGAGCAGTACGGCGCGCCGCTCTTCGTGCGCCACGAGATCGTCCACAACCGCCACGTCGTCGAGACGCTCCGCCGCAAGGGCGCCGTCTTCGTGGACGACCTCGAGCAGGTCCCCGCGGGCGCCCCGGTGATCTTCAGCGCCCACGGCGTCGCCCCAACCGTGTGGGCGGACGCCGAGCGGCGCGGGCTCAAGATCATCGACGCGACCTGCCCGTTGGTCACGAAGGTCCACCTAGAGTCCCTGCGGTACGCGCGCGAGGGCTATGCCATCATCGTCATCGGCCACGAGGGCCACCCGGAGGTCGAGGGCACGCTCGGTCAGGCGCCCGAGCACTCGCAGCTCGTCGCCACGGTCGAGGAGGCCGAGCGCGTCGAGGTCCCCGATCCGGACCGCGTCGTCGCGCTCCAGCAGACGACCCTGAGCGTCGCCGACACGCGCGACGTGCTGGCGGTCCTCGCCCGCCGCTTCCCGGCGATCGTCGTGCGCAACGACATCTGCTATGCGACGGCCAACCGCCAGGACGCCGCGCGAGTGCTCGCCAAGCAGGTGGACCTCGTGCTGGTGATCGGCGCGGAGAACAGCTCGAACTGCAACCGGCTGCGCGAGGTCGCCGAGCGCGAGGGCGTCCCGTCCTACCTCATCGACGACGCCACGCACATCCGCCCGGAGTGGCTCGAAGGGGTTGAGCGCGTCGGCATCACCTCCGGCGCCTCGACGCCCGAGTCGCTGGTCGAGGCCGTGCTCGATGCCCTCGCGCCGGACTCGGTGGAGACCGTGCAGGTCACGATCGAGGACGTCGCCTTCGTGCTGCCCAAGGAGCTCCAGGGCGCGGGCGACGCCAAGTGGGCCCGCCAGCGCGAGGCATACGGCGGCTCCGCCTGAGGGCACGCCGCTCGGCGCCCGCGCGCCATCGCCGGAGCGGCAGCGATCGGCGCCTTGCCTCTCATGCCCCTTAAGGGGCGCCCCCTCACCCTGGCCCTCTCCCCCCGGTGGGGTAGAGGGAATAGCTGTGGGTCCGGGCGATTCTTGATGGCAGCTGGATGGGGAGTGCAGAGGGGCGAAGCCCCTTTGCCGGGGGCACGGGGGTGTCCCCCGTATCCGGTTTTCTTC
>JACZSI010000139.1 GCA_022574265.1 Chloroflexota bacterium
TGCCCTCCATCACCGGCATCGCGCCGAGGGCGCCGAGGTTCCCGAGCCCGAGGACGGCCGAGCCGTCGCTGACGACGGCGATCGTGTTCCCGCGCCCCGTCAGCTCGTAGCTGAGCTCCGGGTCGTCCGCGATCGCGCTGCTGACGGCCCCGACGCCCGGCGTGTAGGCGAGCGAGAGGTCGTCGGTCGTCGAGAGCTCGACGCGCGACGACATCGACAGCTTCCCCTTGAGCCGGCGGTGCATGTCGATCGAGCGCGGGCCGTAATCGTCGCGTGAGGGCGTGGCCATCCAACGATGCTAGAGGGCGGGAAGCCGCCGGTCAACGGCGCCACGGTGCAGTCGCGCGCGCATCCGCGTCAGGGGGCGCGACCGTGGGGCGGTCAGCCCCCGCGTAGGGGCGCGATTCATCGCGCCCGGTGCCCTCTGGGGAACCGTCTACGTCTTGGCTGCGCGAGCGTGGATCGGCTGCTGTTGGGGGGCAGGGCGCGATGAATCACGCCCCTACCCAGCCGCGCGCGGAGCTTGGCCCTCGAGCCTGACGCTAGGCGATGAACTCGTAGTAGATGCGGATCACCGCCACGATGGCGATCGTGATGATGACGCCGGAGACGAGCGTGCCAGTGACGCTGAGAAGTGGATTTTTCATGTTCATGGGTTAGATCCCCCACAGGCTCGGTAGGTGTCGTGCAGCGACCATGAAGAAGAGCATCGGGATCGAGAGCATCGTGTTGGTCCGCGACGCGAGCAGCGCCATGCGCGCCCACTTCGGCTGGTCCTCCGGGGCGGGCGTGCCGTCGGCGATGGTCGCTCTGGTCGCGGCGATGATCTTCTGCTGCACCGGCCAGATGATGAGCCACACGTTCAGGGCCATGGCGATGCCGATCGTGCCGCCGATGACGATCGAGCGGAACTGGCCACTGTCGAAGTAGGCCGAGCCGCGGTTCTGGCCGATCAGCGCGATGTAGAGCAGGCCGAGCAGCACCGTCGCCAGCGCCGACCAGCGGAACAGTTGCAGGAGATGGGGCACGAGCACCGTTATCGCGTTGGACCGCGCCGATGCCTCCATCGCCGGGAACTTCAGCGCCTGGCCGAAGTTGAAGTAGTACAGGATGCCAATCCATAGGATGCCCGCGAAGATGTGGAACATCCGCACAAGGGCAAGAGTGATCTCCTCCATCGCTGCTCTCCTTTCGGCTGCCTAGCGCACTTCCACCGTCCCGACCATGCCCGAGCCCCGGTGGCCCGGCACCGCGCAGATGAGCGTGAACGTGCCCGCCTCATCGAACGTGAAGGTCTGGGTCTGCGGCTCCTTCGAGACTTCCCAGTCGATGCCCAGGTCCCTCACCGTGAACGTGTGCGGGATGTCGCGGGACACCAGCGTGAACTCCACCGTCTGCCCGACGTCGAAAGCCATGCTCCGCGGTTCGAAGGCGTAGTTCCGGTGGCCTACCTCGAGGGTCCCGTCGTCTCCCGCCCTGGCTGGCGTGGGTGTGGGAGCACCGTCACCACACGCTTGCACGGCGGCCCCCAGCAACACCACCCCGGCGAGGATCAGCCATCGCCACCTGTGACGGGGCGTGCTGTCGGGTCTCGTGAGCCTTTCGGTAATCCGGTCGACCTCCCTTGGCTTTCGGCGACAGTATAGGACGGCGACGCCTCGAAACAAGCCATCCCGGAGTCCTTCAGCGGGCGGGTTCGTTCAGGGCGGCTATCCGCCCAGCGCTCCGGCCGCCGCCTTCGCCGCCAGCGCGACGTCCTCGGTCGTGTGCGCCAGCGAGACGAACGCCGACTCGAACTGCGACGGCGCGACGTACACGCCGCGCTCCAGCAGGCCGTGGAAGAAGACGGCGTAACGCTCCGTATCCGAGCCGGCCGCGTCGGCCCACGTGCGCACCGGCCCCTCGGTAAAGAACGCCGTGAACATGGACCCCACGCGGTTGATCGTCAGCGCCGTGCCCGTCGCCTCGGCCGCCGCGCGCAGCCCCGCCTCCGCCTGCGCGCCGAGCGCTTCCAGCGCCTCGTAGGTGCCTGGCTTGGCCAGCGCCTCGAGGCACGCGGTCCCCGCCGCGACGGCCAGCGGGTTGCCGGACAGCGTCCCCGCCTGGTAGGCCGGCCCCAGCGGCGCGACCATCTCCATCACGTCGGCACGCCCACCGAACGCCCCGACCGGCAGCCCGCCGCCGATGATCTTGCCGAGGCACGTCAGGTCGGGCGTGACGCCGTAGCGCGCCTGCGCCCCGCCGTAGGCGACCCGGAAGCCCGTGATCACCTCGTCGAAGATGAGCAGCGCCCCAGCATCGTCGGCCAGCCGCCGCAGCCCTTCGAGGAACCCCGGCTCCGGCGGGACGACCCCCATGTTGCCGGCCACCGGCTCGACGATGATGGCGGCGATGTGGTTGACGTGGGCCTCGAGCAGCGCGCCGACGGACCCGAGGTCGTTGTATTCCGCGACCAGCGTCTCCGCGGCGTACGTCTCGGGCACGCCGGCGCTCGTCGGCACGCCCAGGGTCGCCGCGCCGGAGCCGGCCTTGACCAGCATGCCGTCGGCGTGGCCGTGGTAGTTGCCGTTGAACTTCAGGACCTTGGCGCGGCCGGTGAAGGCGCGCGCGATGCGGACCGCGCTCATGACCGCCTCGGTGCCGGAGCTCACGAGCCGCAGCAGCTCGATGGACGGCACCGCCGCAACGATCAGCTCGGCGAGGCGCACCTCGCGCTCGGTCGGCGCGCCGAAGCTCGTGCCGTCGGCCGCCGCGCGCTGCACGGCCTCGACGACGGCGGGGTGCGCGTGCCCGAGCACCAGCGGCCCCCAGGAGCCGAGGAAGTCGACGTAGGAGTTGCCGTCGACGTCCCACACGCGCGCACCGGCGCCGCGCGCGATGAACGGCGGCGTCCCGCCGACGGCACCGAAGGAGCGCACGGGGCTATTCACGCCGCCGGGGATCACCGCTTTCGCGCGCGCGAACAGGGCTTCGGAGCGGGGGTTATCCATGGAGGCGGTGCTGCATCAACCCATCGCCAGGCGCACTTGCAGTGCCAAAGGGTCGGACAGCGTCGAGTGGAATTTCGAGAACTCCGCGATCAGCGCCCACCGGTCCTTGTACACGGCCAGCCGCTCGCCGAGCGGCTCGGCCTCGTCAGCGTCCAGGTCGAGTGCGCGTGGTCCGTTCGGCGCGCCGTCGGCGAAGCGGTCGAAGACGTGCGCCGGCAGCACCCAGCTCTCGGACGGTGCGCCTCCGTCCCAGACGACGCCCACGATGAACAGGTTGGGCCGGTCGCGGAGCCGCGGCACCTCGAACGTCCGCGTGCCGTCGGCCGCCGAGCGCACGCGCACCTCCACGTAGCGCCCATCGCCGCCGCGGACCGCGAGGTCGACCTCCATCGAGGTGCCGATCGGCCGGAAGAGCATCAGGTCGCGTTGCGCGAGCTGCTCGACCACGAACGACAGCGCGCGGTCCGCAGATGCGTCGGCCATCGGTCAGGCGTCCGTCTGAGCCAGATGGAGGGGCATCTGGATATCGATGTTGCTCAGGTCCTTCAGGGACAACCGAGTGCTTGCATCCAGAATCTCGATTCCCAACAAGCTGTCGCCGTCGCCGAGATCGAGAACGACTCCCTCAACCATCTCCTTGTTACGAACGAACGCGCCATCCTGGAGCTTGATGTACAGCGCGTCCGCCTGCGTGTCATAGGTGATTTTCACGTCGGCCTCCTACTCCCAGATCACTGTGATCACGATGGCGGTCTCACCTTCCTCAGCGTACACAACCTTGAGGACGCCACGGCCTTCGTATTCCCCGTAGGCCACCCGCCTGCCTCCATAACCCGAACCGGTCCGACTCGGTTGCTCGATAGCGGAGCGGATCATCTGCAGGGTGACTCCTCGGAGCCGCCCACGTTGTCGAGCGTGGGCGGTAAAGACAAATTCCATGGTAGCGGCCCCACGCCTACCCCCGCAGCGCGCGGGCGGCGTCCTTGGCGAAGTACGTGATGATGAGGTCCGCCCCCGCGCGCTTGATGCTCGTCAGCACCTCCAGCATCGCCGCGCGCTCGTCCAGCCAGCCATTCGCCGCCGCGGCCTTGAGCATCGCGTACTCGCCCGAGACGTTGTAGGCCGCAAGCGGCAGGTCGAAGCGCTCACGCGCCGCAGCGAGCACGTCGAGGTAGGCGAGCGCCGGCTTGACCATCAGCACGTCCGCGCCCTCGGCGGCGTCTTGGGCGAGCTCGCGCATCGCCTCACGAGCGTTCGCGCCGTCCATCTGGTACGAGCGCCGGTCGCCGGAGCGCGGGGTCGAGCCAGCCGCGACGCGGAACGGCCCGTAGAAGGCGGAGACCGTCTTCGATGCGTACGCCATGATGGCGGTATCCGCGAAGCCCGCGGCGTCGAGCCCCTCGCGCAGCGCCGCCACCTGGCCGTCCATCATGGCCGACGGCGCGACGATGTCGGCTCCCGCCGCCGCGTGCGAGACGGCGGTCTTGGCGAGCAGCGGCAGCGTCGCGTCGTTGTCCACCGTGCCGTCGTCGAGCAGCACGCCGCAGTGGCCGTGGTCCGTGTACTCGCACAGGCAGACGTCGGTGACGACGGCCAGCTCGGGAAGCTGGCTCTTGAGGGCGGCCACGGCCTCCTGGATCACGCCGTTCTCATCGTAAGCCCCGGCCCCGGCGGCGTCCTTGTGCGAAGGGATGCCGAAGAGCAGGACGGCCGGGATGCCGAGGTCCTGGGCCTCGGCGGCCTCCTCGAGCACGTGGTCGATGGAGAGCTGCGCCTGCCCCGGCATCGGCTCGATGGGCACGCGCACGTCGCGGCCTGG